>CAYMRG010000309.1:0-6545 GCA_964392555.1 uncultured candidatus Brocadiaceae bacterium | reverse complement strand
TGCCGAGCCCGAACAGCACCCAGCCGAACAGCGGCCGCAGCGCGCCATCGCCGGCAGCGGTGCCCGCGACCGCGACGTCGAGACCGAAGTAGAGACTGACCGCGAGGATCATCGCGTTCATCGCGATCGCCGCGCAGATGCCGAGGCGCAGCAGCAGGCCGGTGTCGCGCACGGCCTGCCGGCTCGCCGGCGCCATCGGGTAGCCGAAGCGCGCCGCGGCCTGCAGGAACGCGGCGGCCGCGCCGGAGCCGCGGCGGTAGGTCAGCACGGCGCGCCCGAGCGACGGATCGACGCGCAGGTCGAGCGCCCCCTGCTGCCGCCGCCACAGCGTCTGCAGCAGCCAGACGCAGGCCGCGCAGCGGATGCCCTGCACGTCGAGCCGAAGTTGGATCGCGTCACCGCCGCTGGCCAGGGCCACCGCGCCATCCTCGAGATCGGCGAGCCAGTCGAACGCCGGCGGCCGCGGCACGCTGCCGACCGCGCCAGTCCCGCCGCCACCGAGGTCGTAGAACCGCAGCAGGCCTTCGTCCTTCAGCAGCGCGTGCACGGCTTCGCAGCCGGCACAACAGAACGCCGAACTACGCCGTTCGCCCGGCACGGGGAGGCCACAGTGCGTACACCGACCGTCAGCCATCGCGACCTCGGCCGCGGCAACCGGTGAATTCCGGGTGCGCGGCGACCATTCCGTCGCAGAGACTACCGGTCGCAGCCTCACGGCATCGCAATGACACCCTGGTTCGAAAGTTTCGTTTTCGGCGCCGCCAACTCCGTGCACTGCGCGTGCATGTGTGGCCCGCTGGCCTTGGCCTTCCAGGGCGGGGTCAAGGGCGCGGTTTCGTACCACATCGGGCGAACGAGCTCGTATGGGGCATTGGGCGTAGCGCTCGGCGCATTCGGCACCGCCGTAGGCAGCCGCGAGCTCGGCACGCCGACCGCATGGGTGTCGTTCGTGCTGGCGGCCGGCATCCTGGTCCTCGCACTGGTCGGGGAGCGCGGCGCGATCCGCATCCCGGGCCTCGGCAATCTCGCCCAGAACGTGCTGGGCCGGGCGCGCCGACTGCCGCCGACCTGGCGTGCCGGTGCCCTCGGCCTCGCCACCCCGTTCCTGCCATGCGGCCTCCTGTGGTCCGCGTGCGCCGGAGCTGCGGTCGCCGGCTCGGCGCTTGCGGGTGGCGGGGTCATGACCGGCTTCGCGCTCGGCTCGCTGCCCTTGCTGCTGCTCGCGCAGACGCAGGCCGGCCGGCTCGCGCAGCGATTCGGTCCGCGCACGATGCAGTTTGTACAACGCGGCGCCATGTTGCTCGCCGCCGGCATCCTGATCTGGCGCGGCGTGGTCGCCATGCAGGGAGAGAGCTGTTGCCACTGACCGTCCGACTCGTCTCCTGGAACATCCACAAGTGCGTCGGTGGCCTCGACCGGCGGCACGACCCCGCGCGCACGGCCAGCGTGCTGCAGGCGCTGACTCCCGACGTCGTGCTGCTGCAGGAGGTCGCGCAGAACGGCGCGCGGTTCGGCGGCCAGCGCCAGGTCGAACTGCTGGCTGCCGCGCTCGGCCTCGCGCACTGCAGCTACTTCGTCAACGTGCGGTTCGGGCCTCACCGCGGCGAGTACGGCAACGCGATCCTGAGCCGAGCGCCGATCCACGCGACCGAGAACGTCGACCTGACGATCGCCGGCAAGAAGGCGCGTTCGGCGCTGCACGCCGAGCTGCGCTTCCAGTTGCCCGACGACCACTCGCGCATCTGCCACGTCTTCAACCTGCACCTCGGCCTCGGCGAGGCGGAGCGCCGCGAGCAGTTGCGGCGCCTGCTCGCCTGCCGGCCGCTGCAGGCGATCCACGCGCACACGCCGGCGATCGTCGCCGGCGACTTCAACGACGTCTACGGCACGCTCGGCAAGCGGTTGCTCGTGCCGGCGGGGTTCCGCGGCCCCGAACGCGCGCCGAAGACGTTCCCGGCATGGGCGCCGGTCCGCGCGCTCGACTCGCTGTTCGTCCGCGGCGACGTGACGATGAAAGAGTTCGATCGCGTGCGCACCGCTGTCGCTCGCCGCGCTTCGGATCACCTGCCGTTGCTCGCCGAGCTGCAGGTCCTGCCGCCGCCGGCGGCGAACGGGCCGAACGCGCCGTAGCCGGGCTACGCACACGGGCGACCGCCACCGGGCCGGACTTCGCAACGGTGCGCCGCAGCGACGGGACTACCTTGATGGCATGCGCAAGCTCCCGCTCGTGATCGCAGCGCTCCTGGCCGCGACCTGCACATCCCCTGTGCCCAACCCGCCCGAACCGATGCGAACGGTCGCGCAACGACGCGGCGCCGAGCTCTACGCGCGCCACTGCGCGGTCTGCCACGGCGCCGACGGCGACGCCGACACCGTCGTGGCCGGACTGCTGTTGCCGCGGCCGACGCCGTTCCGCATGGGGCTGTTCAAGCTGGTCAGCACGACCAACGGCATGCCCACCGAAGACGACCTGGTCGCGACGCTGCGCCGCGGCATGCCGGGCTCGACGATGATGGGCTGGGGCTGGCTGCCGGAGGACGACCTGCGGACGCTGGCGCGCGAAGTGCGGCTGCTGGCCATCCAGGGTCGCGCCGATTCGATCCACCAGACCGCGGCGATCGCGGGCCGGCCGATACCGATGGCGCAGGCGACCGAACTCGCCGAACGCGAACTGCTGCCGGGCCCGACCGTCGACGCCGGCGAGCCCGCCGCGATCACGCCGGGCAACCTCGCCGAAGGCGAACGCCTCTACCGCCAGCACTGCGCGAGCTGCCATGGCGACGACGGCCGCGGCCTGCCCGAGCAGCAGCAGTGGCAGACCGACGGCACGTGGCTGTGGCCGCGCGATTTCACGGCCGGCTACCTGCGCGGCGACGCGGGCCATCGCGACCTCGCGTTCCGCATCCGCGCCGGCATGCCGGGCGCGCACATGCCGCCGACGCGGCTCGCGACGGCCGAGACCGAGGCGCTCGTCAACTACGTGCGCAGCATGATCCCGGAGACGGCGCGCGACCACCACGTGCAGTGGCGGCGCACGATCCGCATCGCGAAGGTCGCCGCGCTGCCGCCGGCGGACGCCGCCGGCGAACTGACCGGCGTCGACACGGTGCGCCTGCCGTTGGCGCCGCTGTGGTGGCGTCCGGAAGCACCGAGCGAGGTCGCGCTGCGTGCCGCGCACGACGGCAAGGATCTCGTGCTGCAGCTCGAATGGGCCGACGCGACGCGCACCGACCGACCGGGTCCCGAGGCCGGCATCGGCGACGGCGCGGCCGTGCAATTCGCCCGCAGCATCGACCCGCCGCTGTTCGCGATGGGCAGCAGCGCGCAACCGGTCAACGTCTGGCGCTGGCACGCGTTCGACCCCGCGGCGATGGCCGGCATCACCGACCTCGCGATGCACCAAGGCCTCGACGTGCCGGTCGGCGATCCGCGGCCGCGACCGGTCGAGGAGTCGATCGAGATGGCCGGCATCCGCTCGGCCGGGCAGCGCGCCGGCTCGGGCCTGCCGCTGCGGGTGACGACCGAATGGCGCGACGGCCGCTGGCTGGCGACGTTCCGCCGCGCCCTGGTCGCGCGCACGGGCCGCGAGGTCGACCTGACCTTTGCCGGGCCGCTGGTGTTCGCGGTGGCGATCTGGGACGGCGCCATCGATCGCCACGCCGGTTCGAAGGCGATCACGACCTGGCACGTGCTCGAACTGGAACACTGACGACGGCGGCGCCATGCTGGCGCGCGCCGCCGCCATGGAACACCGTCCGCTCCGCCCCGCCCTGCTCTGGCCGTTGGCCGTGGTGGTCGGCGTCGCCGTGTTCTTCCTGACGTGCCTCGTCGAACCGGCCGAACGGCACACGCTGAACTTCGGCAGCGAATACGGGCTGATGGCGGCGCAGCCGTTCGCGCTGACGAACCCGAACTTCCCCCACCGCATCCTCGGCCCGATGGTCGCGCACGTGCTCGGGCTGGCCGGCGACCGCTACTGGATCTTCGCGCACGGCTGCACGGCGCTGCTGATCGCGATGGTCTTCGCCACGGCCGTGCTGCACGGCGCGCGCCTGCGGCAGGCGCTGCTGCTGACGACGGTGATCGCGTTCACCGGCACGATCCAGATCTACAAGGGCCACGTCGGCTACCCGGACCCGATCACCTGGCTGCTGCTGCTGGCGACGATCTGCGCCGTGAAGCGCCCGTGGCTGTTCTGGGCGCTGCAGTTCGCCAACGTGATGAACCACGAGCAGATCCTGTTCTTCTGGCCGTGGCTCGTCTGGTGGCGGCACCGCGAAGGCAACGCCCGCTGGCGGCCCGACCTGATCGGCGGCGTGGTGGTGTTCGGCCTCTACGTCGCCTGGCGCGCGTGGGTCGGCAGCCACGCCAACGCGCAGAAGCTGACGATCCACCACTACCTCGGGCTCGACTACTTTCCGATCGGCACGCTCGGCCTGGCCGCGCTCAACCTCGTCTCGACCTACATCTGGTTCGGGCTGCTGCCGGTCGTCATCGCCTGGCACGCGTTCGTCGAGGGCTGGAAGAAGGTCGGCGCCGGCGTCGTGCTCTACTTGGTGTCGCTGCACGCGATGTTCGGCGTCGCGCACGACGTCTACCGCTTCACCTGCTTCCTGTTCGTGCCGCTGCTGTTCGCGGGCCTGCGGCTGGTCCGCCGGCCCCGCGGCGAAGCGATCTTCGCCGCCCTCGGCGTCGCGAGCGTCGCCGCGATCGTGGTGCAGCGAACGACCTTCCTGACGCTGGCGCAAGCGGTCATGAGCCACTGGCCGACGCCGGTGACGTCGATCGTGCCCGAGGTGATCCCGGCGCTGCCCTGGACCTTCGCTGCCTACGGCGCCGCGCTGGTCGCGACGGTCCTCGTCGGCTGGCTGTGGGCGAAGGCGACCCGCCGCGCCGAGGCTGCGGCGTAGAGCTGCTCCCTGCGGAACGCAACGCGGCCGCGCCCCTCACCGGGGACGCGGCCGCGTCGGGATCGTGGCGAGACGATCGCTCGGGCGATCAGAGGTCGCCGAGCGTGCCCTGGATGCCGTTCGACGTGATCGCGCCGAACGGATTCACGGGCACCGCGTCGAACGTCGCCACCTGGGCGAACAGGTTGAAGCCCACCAGGCTGGGCGGCGTCGCCGGGACCGCGAACGAGTAGCTGTAGCTGCCGGCGGCGGGCAGCCACGGGCCGGCGATGACGTCCAGCGTCGAGCGCAGCTGGCAGCCCGGCATGCCGAGGAAGAACAGGTCCGGGATGTTCGGGTCGGCCGTGCCCCAGAGGTTGACGCCGAACACGGTCGTCAGCGGGATGTTGGTCGCGCTGAGGTTCCAGTTGGTGCCGAGCACCGGCCGGCTGGTAGCGGCGAGGTTCATCCGCGCGATGTCGGGCGAGGCCGAGCTGAGCTGCTGCGGCGTGCCGGTCGCGAGGGGGACCGAGCCGAAGTCCAGCGAGGCGCCGGGCGCGGTCACACCGACCAGGTGGGCCGAGCCGAACGCGCTGGTGGTGTCGGCATCGATGCTGACCCAGACGATCGTCACGATGCCCGAGGCCAGGTCGAGCTGGAACTGCAGCGTGCTCGGGTTGGGCGTAGTCGTCGCCGAGTAGTTCTCGACGCCGACGAACGAGACATAGAGCACGCCGCCGACTTCCTCGGCGTTGATCGGGCCGCTGCCGGCCTCACCGGAGTTGAAGTCGTGCCACGAGTAGATGCCACCCGAGGTGCTGTTGTTGAAGCCGGCGTTGGTCGGCGTGTAGCTGCTGGTGCCCGGGTAGTCGAGACCCGTCGCACCGAAGCCGAGGATGCCGTTGCCGCTGACCTGCAGCGCCGTCTGCGCGCCGTACGGCGTCGGCAGGGTGCCGGAGCTGATGTTGTAGACGACGACGCCGTCGTCACCGGTCGCCAACGTGGTGGCCGCAACCGGCGTGTGGTAGAGCGCCGCCGCGGTGCCCGGCAGCCAGATGCCCTGGTAGCCATTGGCCGTCGGGATCAGCTGCAGCGAGTTGCCGCTCAACGTCGCCGAGGCGCCCCCCGCGTTGCTGAACAGCTCGTAGAACGAGCTCGAACCCTGCAGGCCGCAGGACGCGCCGAGGGTCGTGTTCGTCGCGAGCGTGCCACCGGACGAGGTCGAAGTCGTCACCAGCACGCGGCCGAGCTGGCCGGTCGCCGTCGGTGCCAGGGCCGCGCCGGAGGTGTAGCTCGCGTCGCCGATGTCCCACTGCCAGCCGGTGCGGTTGAGGACGTGGCTGACGCCCTCGATCGTCGTCGTGTAGCTGCTCTGCGACGCCGTGTAGGAGTTGTGCGCGGTGAAGCTGCCGGGCACCGCCGGCGACCAGTTGCCGAACACATCGACGATGTCACCCGTCAGGATCGGCAGGCTCGTGCCCACCGCGCCGGCGTTGCCGACGCTGCGGTAGACCTCGACGCCGTTGACGCGGACCATGTAGCTCGCGGTGTCACCGGCCTGGAACGCATCGAGAGGCAGATCGAGCTGGACAATGAAGAAGGGCGCATCAGGAAGTCGTGTGGGTAGCTGAGACCCCGGCGGGGTAGAGGTCGAGG
>CAYMRG010000308.1:0-6573 GCA_964392555.1 uncultured candidatus Brocadiaceae bacterium | reverse complement strand
GTCGTTGCCGATCAGGATGTCGAGGTCGCCGTCGCCATCGATGTCGGCGAGGTCGACCGAGTGCGTCGCGTTCGGGCCGGGTAGCATGACGAAGCGGCCGGCGGTCGCGTCGACGAACTTGCCCGCGCCGTCGTTCAGCAGCAGCTGGTTGGCGTTGTTGTCGTTGGCGACGAACAGGTCGACGTCGCCGTCGCCGTCGAGGTCGCCGGACGCGAACTTGTCGCCGTACAGGATCGCCGGCAGGCCGGCGTGGCGGGTCGTCTGGAACGGCGACTGTGCGAGCAGCGGCAGGCAGCCGCAGGTGAGGAGAAGCAGCCGGGCAGGCGTGTGGTTCATGGCACTCCGGGTTTCGAGCCCGCGGCAGAGCAACCGACATGCCGTCGTGCACCGCCGCCGGCCGCACACGCGCCGCAGGCCGGCGCCGCGGCGGCGAGGGTGGCGCCGGCGCTACGCCGCGTCATCGGTCGGTTACACTGCGCCCCGTCCCGACCAAGGAGACCCCATGAAAGAGGATGCCTGCAGACTCGGCGCCCTCGCGGCCACGCTGGCCGCGAGCCTCGCGGCGCAGCAGTTCGCGACCCCGTTCCGCATCGAGGCGGACGGCAAGCCGATCGACGTCGACGTCGGCCATGCCGCACCCTACGTGACCGACTTCGACGGCGATGGGCTGCGCGACCTGCTGGTCGGCCAGTTCGGCCACGGCCGCTGCCGCATCTACAAGAACATCGGGACGAACGACAAGCCGGCGTTCGGCGCGCACACGTGGTTCGAGGCCGGTGGCAGCGTCGCCGAAGTCGCCGCAGGTTGATGTGTCGGTTTCGGTCCGCAGTTGGCGGACCTGAATGGCGACGGCCTGCTCGACATGATCAGCGGCTCCTACTGGCCCGGTGACATCTCGATCTTCTACGGCACTGGCAAAGGCACGTGGGCCGCCGCGCAGTTCGCATGCGATCCGGACGGCAAGAACGCGAACGCCGGCCCGCCCTGGCAGGGCAAGGACAAGCCCGAGATGGACAGCCTCGCGGCGGCGCCGTGGCTGGTCGACTGGGATGGCGACGGCGACCTCGATCTGCTGGTCGGCAACATCGCCGGACACGTCGTGCTGCTCGCCAACGAAGGCGACGCGAAGGTGCCGAAGTTCGCGCGCAAGGGCCCGATCGAAGCCGGCGGTGGCGTGCTCGAGGTCGACCACAACGACGCCGGTCCGACCACGGCCGACTGGGACGGCGACGGGCGCTGGGACCTGATCGTCGGCGGCGGGGCGGGCACCGTGATGTTCTTCCGCAACGAAGGCACGCAGACCGCGCCGAAGTTCGCCGCGGGCGTCGAACTCGTGAAGGGCAGCGGCCACGGCTCGAGCCAGGGCGACACGGTGCCACAAGGGCCGGCGTCGCGCTGCAAGCCGCACGTCTGCGACTGGAACGGCGACGGCGCGCTCGATCTGCTGGTCGGCGACTTCGCGAGCTTCTCCGGTCCGGCGCCGCAGCTCACCGTCGAACAGCAGGCGCGCAAGCGGCAGCTCGACCAGGAGTTTGGCGACATCGCGACCAAGCAAGGCGAGTTGCTGACCAAGTACGAGAACGACCTCGAGAAGATGTCGGCCGACGACAAGCGGCAATGGGACGCGATCCGCGCGCGCATGACCGAGGTGCGCGAGGCGATGCGACCGCTCGAAGCCGAGCGCAAAACCGCCGGCAACGTCTGGGTCTACCTGCGGCGCAAGACCGCGCCCGCCGCTGCCGGCGCCCCGCCGCGCTGACCGCGCAGCGCCGCAGCAACGCTCTGGGCTGTTGCCGCTCTGCTCACTCTTCTCTTCTGCCTTCTTTCTCTCTTCTTCTTCTTCTTCTTCTTCTTCTTCTTCTTCTTCTTCTTCTTCTTCTGCCTTTTTCTTCTCTGTGGTCTCTGTGTTCTCTGTGTTTATTTTTCTGGGTGTTTCCCAGAGGAAATAAACACAGAGAACACAGAGACCACAGAGAAGAGGCAGAAGCAGAAGAGGCAGAAGCAGAAGAGGCAGAAGCAGAAGAGGAAGAAGAAAGAGAACGGAACGGAAGAGAGGAGAGGAGAGGGGGTGGGGCGTCAGCGCAGCTTTCGTGGGGCGGAGACGTGGCTCGCCGAGGTCGATGCGGATGGCTTCGATCTCGAGTGGTTTGCGGCCGCGCGTTGTTGGCGAGGGGATCCGGCGGAACTTCGTAGGTCGGTGTCTCGGCGGGGGGTACTGTTCCCCGACCAGAACATGAACCGACACCGCGCGCGCTTGCTGTTCATCGGGTCGCCTGGCTCCTCGTCCGGCGCTGCCGAGGGGCGGTGCGGGTGGTAGCTCCCAAGCCCGGCGAGGTCGCGTCCAGATTCCGCATGTCGGCAGGTGCTCACCCCGGTGCGGACATCCATCCGGCCGCGATCGTCGCCGATGATGTGCAGGTAGGTCTCGGTGTGTCGGTCGGTCCGTTCGCCGTCGTCGAAGCCGGGGCCGTGCTCGGCGCCGGCGTGCAGGTCGGCGCGCACGCGATCGTGCACGGCGAGTGCGAACTCGGCGACGACTGCGTCGTCGACAGTTTCGCCGTGATCGGCGGCGCGCCGCAGATGCGCGGCTGGAAGCCTGCGGCCGGCCGGGTCCGGATCGGCGCACGCACCGTGCTGCGCGAAGGGGTCACGGTCAATCGCCCGACCGCCGCCGGCGGGGTGACGGTGATCGGCAGCGACTGCATGCTGATGGCCAACAGCCACGTCGGCCACGATTCGCAGGTCGGCGACCGCGTCACGCTCGCCAACAACGTGATGCTCGCCGGCCACGTGCAGATCGGCGACGGCACGTTCGTCGGCGGCGGCGCGGGCGTGCACCAGTTCGTGCGCATCGGCGGGGGCGCGATGATCGGCGGCAATGCGTCGATCTCGTATGACGTGCCGCCGTTCGCGATCGCTGCGGAGCGCAACGACATCTGCGGCCTCAACCTGGTCGGCATCCGCCGCCAGGGCATCCCCGCCGAGGCCGTGCGCGACCTCAAGCAGTGCTACCACGCGATCTACTCGCGGCCGGGCGACCTGCGGCAGCGCGCGGCGCAGGTGCTCGCCGAAGGTGGGTGCGGCAGCGGTGCGCAGGGCCGGCAGTTCCTCGAGTTCTTCACCGCCGGTCGGCGCGGTTTCGCCCGTACGCGCTCGGCGCGCGGCGGCGACGGCGCGACCGAGTAGCGCGCGGCGCCGTGACCTGCTGGATGGCCGGAGGGACACTTCTCGCGGTTTCTCTGCGCACCTGGCTGGCCTTTGGACTAGCATCGTCGCCCGGCCGGCTTGAGATCCACTCGTCCGGCCGTCTTGCAGTCTGATCGACTTCGCGTGCGTAAGTGGCGGCGCCTCTGAGCTATTCCGGCTCGTGGCGCACTCGGTTTCCTCCCCTGAGGACTTTGCGAGTTGCCGGATGTCCGGCCACCCTGCGGTTTCCCGTTGCCGCGTCGGCAACGGCACCGACATCGACCTCCGCAACGACTCTGAATTGGGATCGAAACCATGGGCACCAGGCTCTACGTCGGCAACCTCTCCTTCAACTCCACCGAAGAATCCCTCGCCAAGGCCTTCGGCCAGGACTCCCGTAAGGTCGCAAGCGTCTCCGTCGTGATGGACCGCGACACCGGTCGGTCGCGCGGTTTCGCCTTCGTCGAAATGGCGAGCGAGGGCGATGCGCGCGCCGCGATCGCGGCGATGGATGGCGCCGAGGTGGACGGGCGCACGCTGCGCGTCAACGAGGCGCAGGAGCGGCGACCGCGCGAGGGCGGTGGCGGCGGTGGCGGCCGCGAACGTCGCAGCTGGTGAGCTGCGGCGGCAGCGGTCTACGACCTCGAAGTGTTGCACATGACGCGGGTTGCTGCGGCCAGGTCGCCTGGCCCGGCTTGCGCTGATCGACAACCGGCATGACACAGTCCTCGCCGCGGGCCGTAGTGGCCGCGTTTCAAGTTTCGAACGCCTGGCGAGCCATCTGGCAGCTCGTCACCGCGGTGGGTTCGTACCTCGCCGTCTGGGGGGTGCTGATCTGGGCCGTGCACGTCACCTGGTGGCTCGCGTTGCCGCTCGCCCTGCTGGCCGGTGCGCTGTTGGTTCGGGTGTTCATCATCTTCCACGACTGCGGGCACGGCTCGTTCTTCGCTTCGCGCCGGGCGAACGATGTCTGGGGGGTGATCACCGGCGTGCTGACGTTCACGCCATACGAACACTGGCGCGGCGAGCACGCGATCCATCACGGCACCACCGGCAACCTCGATCGACGCGGCGTCGGCGACGTCTGGACGATGACGCTCGGTGAGTACCGGGCGGCCGGGCGGTGGCGGCGCCTGGCGTACCGCGTCGCACGCAATCCGCTCGTCCTGCTGTTGGTCGCGCCGCTGGTGATGTTCCTGATCGAGCATCGCATCCCGGACCGGCGTTCGAGCGCCCGGGCGCAGCGATCGGTGTGGCTCACGACCGCCGCCATCGTCGTGTGGGGTGGTTCGCTGACCATGGTGATGGGCTTCTTCCCCTACCTGATCCTCCAGCTCGCCATCCTTGCCTTCGCCGGCGCGATCGGCGTGTGGCTCTTCTACTCCCAGCACCAGTTCGACGGCGCCTATTGGCAGAGGGACGAGTCGTGGAGCTACGAGGACGCGGCCCTCAAGGGCAGCGCGTTCCTGAAGCTGCCGCGACTGCTGCAGTGGTTCACCGGCAACATCGGCTACCACCACATCCACCATCTGAGCGCACGCATCCCGAACTACAACCTGCAGGCCTGCCACGAGTCGCACCCGATGTTCGCCGCCGTGGCACCGCTGACGATGCTCCGGTCGATCCGGGCGTTCGGCCTCAAGCTGTGGGATGAGCAGCGCGGCAAGCTCGTGCCGTTCGCCATGGCGGCGCGGCAGGGCGGGTGAGGCTGAACCCGCCGCCGACTTTGCGCCGTGCCGCGGCGCGGGCGGTCACTGCACGATGCCCTGCAGGCCGTTGCTGGCCGAGTAGCCGTAGGTGGCCGCGGCATCGGTGATCCAGCACTGGAAGTCGACCGGCAGGCCCGGCGGCAGGATCGGCGGCAGCCAGATCGGCACGTTGCACGTGCCGCCGGCGTCGACGCCGAGCGACCAGACCAGCAGGGGCTGCGGCACCAGCACGCCGCCGACGAACGGCGTGTTCTGGACGAAGAAGCCGATCACCAGCCAGCCGGCCGCGCCCGGGGCGGCCTGCGTGAGGGCGAGCGTGCTGGTGGTGTTGACGGCGAACGGCCCGCTGCCGGCGAGGTGCGGCGCGCCCGCGACGCCGGGCTTGGCGAAGCCGAGGTCGATCCAGGTCGGCGGCGCGGCCGGCAGCACGTCGTTCCAGGACAGCCCGACGCGGATCTCGTCGGTCGTGAAGCCGGTGCCGTTGTCGAGGTGTAGGCCGGTCGGCAGCGCGGCCGCGGGCACGCCGTAGGTCGCGTCGGGCAAGGCCGGCATCGCGGCGCCGACGGTCGGATCGAGCCACAGGTCGTAGGTCGCGTGGTTGGGCGCGGTCATCGCGATGCGCACGACCAGCAGCACGGTCTCGCCGACCACCAGCGGCCGGTTCGTCAGGTCGCCGAGGCCCTGGCTCATCATCAGGCCGAACACGTACATGCCCTGCGGCGCCCCGACGGTCATCGCATAGGGGTATTGGCCGAACGACAGTCCGCCCCAGATGCCGACGCCGGCGTCGTCGCGCAGCAGGACCGACCCGTAGAGCGGTCCGGTCGGCGCCGGGAACGACCGCGAGAAGTAGGTCGCCGGGTAGACGCCGGCCGCGGCCGGCGTGACCGCGCCGCCGGCGGTCGTCAGCAGGCCCGGATACGACAGACCGGCGCCGATGCCGGTCGGGTCGGTGCCGCCGTCGAGCCATGCACCGGTCCAGCCGGTGCCGCCCGTGCTGCCGTCCAGAGTCGCCGCCGGGCCGTTGCCGAAGCCGTCGTAGGCGAGCAGTTGGGCGCGCGCAGGCGTGGCGAGAACGGCCAGGCCGCCGGCGAGCAGGGTGAGGAACGGGATGGTGCGCATCGTAGATCTCCAGCGGTGGCGGGTTGCCACCGGTCGAGCATGTTGGTGCAGGGCGGATGCCGGCGACGATGGGGCGAACTTCGCAGGGGGACGGGGCTCGGTGCGGACGCTGCGCGTGGCTATCATCCGATCGCCCTCGGCCGGTCCTTCGCCCATGCGCCACCGTCACCGCTCCCGCCCGTTCCGCACCGTCGCGGCGCTGCTCGGCAGCACCGCATTCCTCGTGGCCCAGAACGTCCCCGGCGACGCGATCCGCTACGACCGCGACATCCGCCCGCTGCTCGCCGACCGCTGCTTCAAGTGCCATGGTCCGGATCCGGCAGCGCGCGCCGCGCACCTGCGGCTCGACGACCGCGCCGCCGCGATCCGCGAGCACGACGGCATCCGGCCGATCGTTCCCGGCGACGCCGCGGCCAGCGAACTGTGGCGGCGCATCGGCAGCGACGATCCGGAGGTGTCGATGCCACCGCCGGACAGCGGCAAGAAGCCGTTGTCGGCCGAGGAACGCGATCTGCTGCGCGCGTGGATCGACGGCGGCGCGGGCTACGAGCCGCAC
>CAYMRG010000307.1:0-6599 GCA_964392555.1 uncultured candidatus Brocadiaceae bacterium | reverse complement strand
CGACGCGCACGGACGCAAGCGGCCGCACGCCGCTGCAATGGGCCGAGAGTTCGGGCAACACGCCGGCGGTCGCGGCGTTGCGCGCCCACGGCGCGCGCAGGCCGTGACCGGCTGCTGGGCGGATCATGCCGTTCCGTGCCGATCGCACCGTGGTTCCGATCGCTCGGCACATGGCACCAGGACACGTCGCGACCCCATCCGCGCGATCGCCAGAGCGCGCGTTCAGGGTTCGCGCGACACCCGCACCAGCACGCAGTGCCAGTCGCCCGCGTCGCGGCGCTTGGCCAGCAGCAGGCTCGCACCGAGCGGCATGACGCCCCTCTGGTCGAGCGTCAGGCTCGTGACCCGCGGTAGCTGGATCACGAACGGCACGTTCAGGCCGATGTCGACCTTGCTCTCGGCGATCGGGTCTTCGCGCTTGCTGGTCGCCACGCTGCAGTCGAGCGCGACGAAGCCGTCGCGGTAAGGCGCGGCGATCGCCCAGATTTCGATCCCGTCGAACACCTGGTCGACGATCGGCTGCGCGAGCTTCGTGTCACCCTTCGTGACCACGCGGTAGTCGCGGACGTACGACGTGTGGGAGCCGCTCGTGACGGTCACCGGCCGCAGCGAACGCGTGACCAGCGTCGGCGTCGTGACCCGTTCGCAGCCGTCGCCGAGCCTGGTCCACAGGCCGTCGATCGGGCCGCTGAGGATGCAGGTGTGCAGGCTGTCCGGCGGGGTGTCCTTCAGGAACAGGTCCGCGAGCACCTTCTGGTAGGTGGCGTCGGGCACGCGCAGCAGTTCGAACTCGATGCGCAGCAGGTCCTCCGGGGTTGCCAGCGCGCGCTGCAGCATCGCGGCGACGTCGGCGGTCTGCTGCTCGTTGCCCAACACGGCGAGCCAGCGGTCGGCGAGGACCTGCACGTCGAACGGCGGCTTTCGCTCGGTCGGCGCGAAGTACCGCAGGAAGGCCGCGGCCGCGGCGAGCGGGCCGCCGGGACGCAATTCGCGCGGCTGTTCGAGCTCGGGGCCGCCCGGCGACCCCAGCCGGGGCACCGTCGCCGGCTCCGGCAGTTCCTTTGCCTGCGGCAGCCGCCCACTGGCATCGAGCAGCACGACGCGTTGCCCGGCGGGCAGCTCGAGCGTGGGGGCCTGGGCGGCGAGCGGAGCGGCGGCCGCGAGCGCGGCCGCGGCGAGCGCCGCGGCGAACGGGATGACGTGGGTCTTCATCGGCGGATGCTCCGCAGCTCGACGATCGCGAGCTGCGTGTCAGGGGTGTCGGCGAGCACCTCCCGCGTGCGCCAGGTCAGCGTCGCGCCGCACGGTGCGGGCTCTTCGACGAGGCTGGCGGTGAAGCGGTTGGCGGCGGTGATCGGCAGCACGGTGAACGATGGTCGATCGGCGTCGCGCCCCTTCGCCACCAGGAACACCCCGCCGGCGAGTCCGAGCAGGCCCGCGGCGACCAGCCACGGCGTGCGGCGGCGCGGCCTGCGGCGGCCCAGCTCGGGGCGGTCGCGGGCGTGGTCGCGGCGAACGCCGTGCGGGGTGCCGCGCGTCAGCTCGCCGAGCCGCGCCCGCAGCTCGGCCACGTCCTCGAGCGCTTCGGGATGCGCCTCGAGCCAGGCGACGACGCGCGCGTCGTCGAGCGGGTCGCGACGTTCGTCGAAGCAGGCGTGGACGAGGTCGGGCAAGGTGTGGGCGTTCACGGGCGATCCTCGGCTTCGGGGCGAACCAGCGCCTGGCGGGCGCGGTGCAGGTGCGACTTGACGGTGCCGACCGGCAGCGCATGGCGATCGGCGAGTTCGCGCAGCGACAGACCGTCGCGATGGAAACCGAGCAGCAGCGCGCGCTGCAGGTCCGACAACCGGGCGAGCGCGCGCGCCAGTTCCTCGCGCGGCGCGACCGCGTCGCGCGGCTCGCTGCCGGCGTGCCGCACGGTGTCGTCGTCGGCGATCGCCTCGCGCTTGCACCGCGCGCGATGGTCGAGGAACGCGCGGAACGCGACCTGCTGCAGCCAGCCCGCCGGGTTGGCCGCCGGGTCGCAGCCGTCGCGGTAGCGCCAGGCGCGCGCCAGCGTCTCCTGCAGCAGGTCCTCGGCGAAGCGCGGACTCAGCCGCCGCAGCAGCGCCGCCGCGCGCGGCCGCAGCTCCTGCAGCAGCGCCGCGAAGGCGGCGTCGGCGGCGGTCGGGTGGCGCGAGGTCTCCGGCATCGTCCCTGGCTATACCGCGGTCAATGCGCCGAAGTTGCAGTTCACCGCCGGTGGATTGTCCAGAACGGCCTCGCGGCCGCCGCGGCCACCCAGGACAGTAGCCGCGATGTCGAAGCCGTTCGGCTGCCCGCCCATCCTCGCCGCGGTCCTCGGCCTGCTCGCGAACCTGCCGGCCCAGGACGAGGGGCTCACGCGCGCCGCGGCCGAAGCCCTCGTGCCCGACCTCTGGGCGACCTACCGTGCCGAACAGCAGAAGGCCGGCGCGGACACCCTGCCACCGATCGAGTCCGATGTCGCCAAGGCGATGCAGCCGTCGGTGCTGAAGGTCGGCGCGTTCGAGTTCCCGTACGTGCTGCTCGTCAAGGGCGACAAGCCGGCCAACGGCTGGCCGCTCTACCTGTGCCTGCACGGTGGCGGCGGCAACGGCGAGGCCAAGGGGCCGCACGCGTGGCAGGTCAACGACGGCGAGTGGGAGGCGCAGAAGAAGCTGTGGGCGCGCCTCTACCCGTCGCCGGGCCTCTACTTCATCCCGCGCATGGCCGACGACCGGCGCGGTCGCTGGTGGCAGGACCACAACCAGGTCGCGTTCGACGAGGTGATCCGCAAGGCGATCCTGTTCCGCGACGTCGATGCCAACCGCGTCTACCTGATGGGCATCTCCGAGGGCGGCTACGGCGCGATCCGCTTCGCCGGTAACCGGCCCGACCGCTTCGCGGCGACCGGCGGCATGGCCGCGGCCGAGCCGCTCGCCACGTCGCCGCCGGAGAACATGCGCAACGTCGGCCTGCGGATCGACATCGGCGAGCAGGACACGATGTTCGACCGCGTCGGCCTGGCGCGGCGCATGGGCGAACGGCTCACCGCGCTGAAGGCTGCAGATCCCGCCGGCTACGACTTCGCGGTCCACGTGCAATCCGGGCGCGGCCACGGCATCGACTACTCGCTGACGCCGAAGTGGCTCAGCGAGCGCGTGCGCAATCCACGGCCGTCGCGCGTGACCTGGCTGGTGCAGCGGTTCGACTCGCAGGTGGCGCTGCGGCAGTACTGGCTCGCGCTCGAGGCAGCGCCGGCGGTGATGCCGCTGTTCGTCGACGCCGCGATCGCGGGCAACCGGCTCGAGATCCACGCCGAGGTGCGGGAGGCCGGTGCGAAGCTCGACGGCGTGCTGGTGGTGCGCCTCGACGACCGCCTCGCCGACCTCGACCGGCCGATCGCGATCGTCGTCAACGGCGAGGAACGCCCGGCGCAGACCGTCGTGCGCAGCCGCGCGGTGATGCAGCGCACGCTCGCCGAGCGCGGCGATGCGAATGCCTGCTTCTGCGCCGAGCTGCGCGTCGCGCTGCACTGAGGAAGGGATGAACCACGGAGTCGGCACATCGTTCGTCGTGCCGATGCCCGCGATGCGAACCGGGATGACGGCCGTGGCGGTGCTGGTCACGGCAATCGCCGCGGCGGCTTGCGCGCGCCCGTTCCCGCTCGATCCCGAGGTCGTGCGTTGGTTCGAGACCGCGGCTAAGGACGAATCGGGGGTCGAGTGGTCCGCCGACGAACTCCTCGGCGCGCTCGATTGCGCGGCCCGTCGGCTCAGCAGCCGAGGGTCAGACCGAGGCCGTTCGTCGACACGACGGTGTTGCTCGGGTCCGTGGCGAACATCTGGTAGTACAGCTGTTGGCCGACGAACACCGGGTCGGTCGGCAGGTCGAGTCGGTAGTGGGTGTCGATCGCCGGCGCCTGGTTCAGCAGGAAGAACACCGAGGTGTTCGGCTGGGCGAGGTTGATGTAGTAGTTGCCGCCGAAGCCGGTCGGCGTGCCGAGCAGGTCCTGGCCCAGGCCGATCCACAGCAGCGCGCCCTGGCCGTTCAGCGAGCCGAGACCGTGCTGGAACACCAGGTCCGCCGCTGCGCCGATCCGCGGCGTCGCGGCCGAGAACGTCAGCTGCCGCGTGAACAGCGGATAGCCGAGGCCGTACTGCAGGGTCGCGCCCGGGGTCGGCGAGCCCGATGCGCCGTTGCGGCGGTGGATCACGGTGCCCCACTGCGGCACGAACTGCGGGCCGGTCGCGGCGCTGTAGATCGACACCTCGCTCGACACGTAGAACTCGAGCGGGTTGAAGGCGCCGATGGCCACCGTCGCCCAGTCGCCCCAGCGCTCCGGCGACGAGCCTGATCCCGAGAAGGGGAAGGGGCTGTTGTAGATCGGCTGCGTCAGCGGGTCGTCGAGGGTGGTGTTCAACGCCATGCACGGCCGATGCAGCGACATCGCGGCTTCGGGGCGGCGATCGGCCGACGACCGCGTGTAGGTGACGCCGATCACGCCGTCGGCGTTGACCGAGATGCCGCCCACGTAGGTGTGGATCGGTTGCCCGGAGACCTCGTTGCCGAGGTCGATGTCGCCGCTCTGCGCCAGCACCGGCTGGGCGTAGTTCGATGGCCAGCCCTTCAGGTCGACGTCGTACCAGCGCACGACGTGTTTCATGCGGCCGGGGACCGGCGGCGCCGGAATCATCACCGTGTGGCAGAGGAACACGTGCCCGGCCCGGTAGACCGCCTGCCGGACGCGGCCGTCACCGGAGTCGATCATCGGATTGGGGTAGTTGGGGAAAGCCGGTTGGTTCCCCTGGGGTGTGCCGCTGCCGGCACTGCTCGGCAGCGTGAAGCCGTTCACCGTGACGAGTCGGCTCGGCACGACGGCGCCGACCTGGTTCAGCTCGATGAAGTAGCCGTTGGCGCTGACCGGGTCGCGGACGCTGGCGAAGATCGCGGCGTACTCCGTGCCATCGAGATCGTCGCACGGATAGGCGAACTCGGCCGTGCCGCGCCCGAAGACGAACACGTCCTGGTAGATGGGGGCGGCGCCGGTGAGGAAGGGCGCGATCTCGAACAGGCGGTAGAACTGCACGTTCGGACCGTTCGTCGGTGAGATCGGCTCGAGGTTCGCCGCGTAGACCAGTTGGTCGCCGATCACGGCGAGCCCGTTGTAGTCCGCGCGGTACTGACCGTTGATCTGGAGGGTCGGATTGACGATCCAACCGGCCAACGGACTGCCGTACCGCGGCTGCGGGGTGACGTAGCGCCACCAATCGTTGCTGACCGCCCCGGATCCGGAGAGGTTCTGGGTCTTCGAATACGCCACATAGATGCCGGGCGTGCCCGTGATCGGTCCCCGGTCGATCTGCAGGCCGACGAGCGCGAAGCGCTGCCGGTCGCGGTCGAAGACCACCTTGGTGTCGACGATCCGGGTGCCGCCGAGCGGCCCGAAGAACCCGAGCTGGCCCGGTGAGAGGCCGGGCGAGTTCAGGTTGTCGCTGAGGCCGCGACTGCCGCTGTTGCGGTCGTAGATGGAGATGCGCGAGTTGGTCGTCTGCACGATGTGACTCGCGCCGACGGCGAGCGAGGGGTCGGCGGTATTGCGCTGGTTGTTCATCGAGTCGCCCAGGAACGTCTGGGCGATGGCCATGGTGGTCAGGCAGGTTGCGATCGCCGTACGGCGCGCGATTCCCGTCAGGTGAGCAGGTCGAACGAACATCGGTAGCTCCTTCCGCGGTTGCGGAGCGCGCGAGCCGCGCGCCATGAGGTTTCGGTGTCGACCACCCACAGCGGGTGGCGACATCGGTACCTGGCGCAATCGCCGCGCAAACCGGAGGGGCTCGACCACCCCGTTTGCCGTCGGCCGGCCGATCGGCGAGCATGGGGGCGTGACCGAGGCCCTCGACCTCTACCTCGCCTCGACCTCGCCGCGTCGCCGCGAGCTGCTGCAGCGCGCCGGCATCCGCTTCGCGTTGTGCGAGCCCGGGCCCGAGTACGTCGACGCCGGCACGCACGAGCACGACACCGAGCCCGGCGATCCCGCGGCGCACGCGGCGGCGCGCGCGCGGCGCAAGGCGATCGGCGCGCATTCGGCCGATCGGCGCGTGCCGGTGCTCGGCGTCGACACGGTCGTCGACCTCGACGGCGAAGAGCTCGGCAAGCCGCGCGATCGCGCCGCGGCGGCGGCGATGCTGGCGCGGCTCGCCGGGCGCACCCACCGCGTCCACACGGCGCACTGCCTGGTCGTGCCGGCGACCGGCCGCTGGGCCGAACGGCTGGCCAGCGCGACCGTCGTCTGCGGCGTGCCGCCGGCCGCCGAACTCGAACGCTACCTCGCGTCGGACCAGTGGCGCGGCAAGGCCGGCAGCTACGGCCTGCAGGACGACGCGCAGGGTTTCCTGTGGCTCGCCGACGGCGCATTCGACACGGTGGTGGGGTTGCACGTCGCCGCCGTTCGCGCGCTGTTGGCGCAACTCACCGGTGGGGCGGCGTGAGCTGGTGGCCGCGAACCCTCGCCGGGCGGCTGGCCGTCGCGGCCACGGCGGCGCTGGCGGTGATCGTCGCGCTGCAGCTCGCGGTCACGCACGTCGAGGCGAAGCGCG
>CAYMRG010000306.1:0-6599 GCA_964392555.1 uncultured candidatus Brocadiaceae bacterium | reverse complement strand
CGACCACGTGGTCGCATCGTCCGGAGTGCCGAGCGGCGCGTTGCCGTCGATCGCCAGGACGTTGTGGGCCCGGCCGCGGGCCGCGGCTTCCTCGGGCACCTCGAACACCATCGTGATCTGGTCGATGTGTTCGACCGGCGAACCCAGCACCGCTTTTAGTCGGAGGAACACCGACTTCAGCAGCGAAGCCTCCAGATCGTCCCAGACGCCACAGGTGCGGACCTTGGCGAAATCGACGTTGAGGACGGTCTTGTAACCCTGCGGCAGGAACCGGCGGGCCGCCGCGCTCTGCGCGGTGGCCGACGTGGCGAAAGCGAGGGTGGCGGCGAAGAGCGAACACGCGACGACGGTGCGATTCATGGCATCCTCCGGGGCGGCGATCCTATCCGCTGCCCGCGCTCAGCGGCGCGGCCCAAGCAGGATCACGACGATCACGATCGCGATCAGCGCGGTGGCGATGGCCAGCACGACCCAGCCGGGCAGGCGCCGTTCGGCTTTGCCGCTCATGTGCGCGTGCTCCCGAACATCACCACACCCAGCGAGCCGAACAGGATCGTCGGCGCCCAGGCGGCGACGACCGGATGCAGCACCTCGCCGCGCTTGCCGAGGCTCTGGCAGATCAGGTCCACCATCAGGTAGCCGCCGCACAGGCCGATCGCGAGCAGCAGGCGTTCGATGCGGCTGCCGCGCTCGTAGCGCACGCCGAGCGGCAGCGCGAGCAGCAGCAGCACCAGGTTGGCCAGCGGGTAGGTGAAGTGGCGGTGCAGGGCGAGGCGCAGGTCGGCGCGGGTCGGCCGCTGCTCGATGACCTCGACCAGCTCGGTGTAGGACAGCGCATCGGGCTCGATCGAGTCGCGGCTGCGCTGCAACAGCAGGTCCGGCGTCAGATCCCCGCGCTCGAGCCAGCTCACCGGCCCGGCCTCGTGGCGGGTGCTGCGACGACCGCCGGTCAGGGCCCAGTCCCTGCGCTCGGCGTCCCACGTCGCGAGCGACGCGGTGACCAGGGACGTGTCGGCCGCCAGCGCCCCCTCGGTGAGCATCGCGACGCCCTGCAGCGTGTGCGCCCGCGGATCGAACTCCTCGGCGTAGAGACGCCGTTCGGTCTCGCCGCGCGCTTCGTCGACGATCCCGCGCAGGCTGTCGCGCCCTTCCCGCAGCTCGGCCTGGCTGGCCGCCAGCGTCGCGCTGACCCCGGGGACGACCCATTGCCAGCAGCCGATCATCAGCAGGCCCGCCAGGAGGCCGCAGGCGAGCGTCGGCGCCAGCACACGCTGGATGCTGCGGCCAACGAACAGCATCGGCACGACCTCGTTGGCGTTCTGCAGGCGCGCGATCGAGAACATGCAGGCGATGACGGTCGTGAACGGCGTCACGGTGACGAACAGCACCGGCAGCAGCCCGAGGTAGTAGTCGATCAGCACCCAGGCGAGCTCGAAGCCGCGCGCGTCCGACTTCGTCAGGTAGCCGGGCAGCCGCGTCAGCAGGTCGACGACGACCATCAGGAAGACGAAGAACAGCGTCGCGGCGGCGAACGCGCCGAGCACGATCCGGCCGACGTAGCGATCGAGGCGGTTCATCGCCGCAGCTGCCTCCAGCAGAACGGTGCGCCGAAGGCGGCCAGCAGCACGGCCGGCATCCAGGCGCTCCACGGGTTACCGGTCGCGTGCAGCATGCGACGGCCGACGACCTCGCCGAGGTAGAACAGCGTCAGCGGCAGCAGGGCGAGCACCAGCGCGAGCACGCGACCGCGCATGCGCGCGAACTCCGCGACGCAGAAGCCGATCGGCCCCAGCAGGAACGGCATCATCGCGAAGCATGAGCGCCGCAACAGCGTGTAGACCGCCTGGCGCGGGTTCTCGTGCACGCCGCGGAACACCTCGGACAACAGCTGGTCGCTCTGCACGTCGTCGTCGGCATCCTCGCGGCGGTTGCGATCCGCCACGTCGCGCATGTCGATCGCGATCGGCAGGTTGGTCTTGGTGCCGCCGATCGGGTCGTGCACGCCCTCGAGGTCGACGTCGATCGTGTCCTTGGTGATCGCCATCGTGACGCGGTCGACGCGCACGATCGGCGAACGCAGGTCGCCGATCGGCCGGCCGGGCGGACAGTAGATCGTGCAGTCGCGGAATTCGTAGCTGCTCGGCCGCTCGGCGGCCACCAGCACGTAGTCGCCGAACTTCACGCGATCCGTGTGCAGCTTCATGTTCATGAAGGTGTTGCGGATCACGTCGGCGACGACGCGGTACTTGCGGTAGTGGATCTCGGGGATCAGGTAGTGCATCGCCACCGACCCCGCCACCGAGAGGGCGATCCCGACCAGCACCGCGGCGGCCATCGGCACGCGCGGGCTGATGCCGGCGGCGCGGATCGCGATCAGCTCACGGTCCTGGGCCGCCCGCGTGAACGTCAGCACCGTCGCGATCAGGTAGGAGATGAACAGGATGTGCGGCACCGAGTCGAAGGCGAAGAACAGCGTGATCAGCAGCGCATCCCAGGCGCCACCGCTCTCCGACCGCTGGATGCCGCGCGCGACGAACGACACGACCATCACGGCCAGCAGCACGAGGAACGTGATCGCGGAGTTGATCACGAGTTCCTTGAGGTAGTATCGATGCAGCTTCCACATCGCGCCGCCTCATGGTTCCGCAAGGCCCTTCGCCGAGCAATGCTCAGCCGTCGCAATCCGTCGCCGTGCCCCACGGCCGCGCGGCCGCTGAAGCCACACCGGCGATCGCCGGCGCGCTCGCCGAGCTGCTGGCGCACGACGTCGCCCGCTGGGGCGAGCACGGCATGACGCTGGTCAAGCAGCGATCCGTGCGCACCGTATGGTCCGGCGCGCTCGGCGGCGTCCCGGTGCACGTCAAGGTCTACCGCGCCGATCGCCTCGCCGACCGCGCGCGCGATGCGCTGCGCGGTCCGCGCGGCGCCCGCGAACTCACCCACCTGCGGGTCGCCGCCGACCTCGGCCTGCCGGCGGCCGAACCGCTGGCGAGCGGTCTCGCCGTCGCCGGGGACGACCTGTGCAGCTTCGTCGTCACCCGCACCGTGCCGGACGCGCAGCCGTTCACCTTCGCGCTGCCGCCTGCCACGATCACCGCCGTCGGGCGCCTGCTGCGCGCGATGCACGACCGCGGCGCGCTCGCCGGTGACCTGCACGTCGGCAACCTGCTGGTCGACGGCGGCGGCCGGCCGACGCTGATCGACCTCGCGTCGCTGCGGCACCGCGGCGAGCCGACGCTGGCCGAGCGGGCCCGCGGGTTGGCGTTCTTCTGCCAGGAGCTCGACGGCGGGGCGCTCGATCCGCGCGCCCGCGGCCTGCTCGCCGGCTACCTGGCCGACGGGACCGCGCTCGGCGACGCGTTGCGCCGCGAACTGGCGCTGGCGACGCACCGCTGGCGGGCGCGCGCGCTGCCGGCGTTCGGCCGCCGTTCGACGCGCACGTGCCGCCACACCGAGGTGGCGCCGCACCGCCGCGGCCAGTGGCACTGGCATTGGCACCTGCCGACGGCCGACGCCGACGTGCGCGCCCGCGCCACGGCGTTCGTCGCCGCGCCACCGGCGCCGCACAAGACCGGCCGGCGCGGCAGCGTCTGGCTGACCGACTGGGCCGCGGTCAAGGAACGGCAGGCCGGCGCCGCGCGCAAGCTGTGGCGGGCCGCGTACTGGCTCCGGTTCGCGGGCGTGCCGAGCCCGATGCCGCTCGCCTTCGCCGCGCACGCTGGGCGCGGCTTCGTGTTCAGCGAACGGCTCGCGGCCGAGCCGCTGGCCGGCGAACTCGCGGCCGGCCGACTCGCCGCGCCGGCGATCGCCGCCGCGGCGCGCTCGCTCGGCGACAGCGTCGGCCGTTTGCACGCGCACGGCCTCGGCAACCGCGACCTCAAGTTCGACAACCTGATCCGCGATCCGGCCACCGGCCGCGTCGCCATGGTCGACCTCGACGGCATCCGCCGCAGCGCCGCGGCGGACACGCGCGGGCGCGGCGCGGACCTCGGGCGATTGCTGGCGGCGTTCCGTGCCGCTGGCGAACCGGGCGGCGACGCGACGGTGCGCACGTTCCTGCGCGCCTGGTTGCGCGCCCAGCGCCGCCTGTTGCGCTCACCGCCGCTGCGCCGGATCGTTCGCCGCGCGGCCGTCCGCGCCGGCGAATGGGCGCGGGACCATGGCGCGGTCCATGACGCGTAGCTGCGGCAGCGGCACCGTCAGGCACTCGCTGTCGGCGCCGACCACGAACGTCGCGCGAGCCACCCCCACCGCGGCGCCGGCCGCGCGCACCGTCAGCGCGAACGTGCCCTCGCCGAGCACCGGCTCGAGCCGCAACGAGGCGCCTGCCCCGCCGCGCCGGCGGTCGACGTAGACGCAGCGGGCCGGCCCAGCATCGACGCGCTCGATCGTCACGACGGCGTCGCCGACCGCCTCGAGCGCGGCGTCGAGCACCACCACCCGCCGCCGGCCTCGGCGCAGCGCGACGGTGTGTACCGCGGTGGCGGCGGCGAACGCCACGGGACGGTCCATGCACCACTCGGTCCGTTCGCCGAACACCGCCAGCCGGTGCTCGCCGACCGGCGCGGTCAACGCGACGGCGGCGCTGCCGACCGCGGTCGTCAGCACGTCGCCGTGCTCGTCGCGCAACACGAACAACGACTCCTCACCGCGAAGATCCTCGCCGACGACATCGATCCGGCATGGCACGGGGCTCGGCAGCGGCACGATGCCGAGATCGCGATGCTCCCCCGCGAGCAACCCCGCGACACGGACGGTGGTGGCCGCGACCTGCGATGAACCGGGCAGCAGGCGGAGTTCGCAGTCGCCGGGCGGCAGGAAGCCCGTCGCCCAGCGATCGCCGCGGCGCGTGACCGGCAGCAGCGAGCTGCCGAGCGCATCGCGGCAGGCGATGCCGAGCAGCGGCACCGGTTGGCCGGCGGCGTCGACGACCTCGACCAGCACCCGCGCCGAACCGAGGCGGGCCGCGTCGACCGTGCCATCCGCCACGTCGTGCACGCTCAGCGCCACCCACGGCGAATGGCGGCCACGGCGCGCCAGCAGCTCGCCAAATGGCCCGTCGGGCAGTTCGACCGCGAGCGCGCCGCGCGCGTCGCTGCGCGACACCCACCTCGGCGGTCCACCGGCCTGCATCGCCCCGGCTTCCACGCCGGCCACCGCGCCACCGTCCCCGTCCTGCACGCGCAGACGGACGATCGACCGCGGCACCAGCACGTCGACGCAGCGGATTTCGCCGCTCGCCGGCAACTCGATCGTGCGGCGGACGGCGTCGTGACCACCGAGCGCGATCTCGACCTCGGTCGGCCCGGGCGGCAGGGCATCGAACACGAACTCGCCGTTCGCCGTGGTGAACGCGCCCGAGCGCGCGAACCATGCAGCGCCGCAGACCCGCACGGCCGCGTCGCCGAGCGGACGGCCGTCGCGGTCCGTCACGCGACCGAGCAGGCGCGGCGCGCGCACCAGGCGGACGACGAATGGCTCAGGCCCCGCCGGCACGTCGAGCACCGTCGGCACGTGGCCGCGCGCCTGGACGAGCAGCCGTTCGTCAGCGTCGCCGATCGGCAGCGCAAACGTGCCGTCGACCGCCGTCTCGACGACCAGCGCCGGCGCGCCGGCCAACGCGAGGTTGCCGGGTAGCACCGGCTGCAGCGCACTGCCGCCGGGCCTGCCGACGCGCGCCGCGGCCAGCGGCTCGCCGTCGGCATCGACCACGCGGCCGAGGATCCGGCGCCCGGGCGTGGCGAGTTGCAGCGGCAGGTCGCTGCCGTCGCGCACGCACGCCAGCGGCGAAGTCCGGCCATCGGCCGCGATCGCCGCGACGTGGCTGCCGACGGGCAACGCCCGCAGCGTCAGCCGACCATCCGCGTCGGTCGCACCGATGATCGCCCCATCGAACGCGCCGGGGCTGTCGCCGAGCCAGATCGCGACGGCCGCGACCGGCCGACCGGACGCGTCGCTCACGCGCACGGTGCTCGCCGGGCCGACCACCGGCACGACCACCGGCGTCGCCGAGGCCGCCAGCGTGACGACCGGTCCGCGGTCCGTGCGCACCTCGAGCGGCAACGCGACATCGCCTGGCACCGCAACCCGACCGTCCGCGTCGCTGTGCAGGCGGCGCACGCCGAGCGCGAAATCCTCGCCGGGCAGCGTCCAGCGCAGGCCGACATGGGCCGCCGGGGCGCCATCCGCGAACTGCAGCCGGAGTGCGTGCACCAATGGCGCGGCGGCAACGACCGCGACCGCCGCCGCCGGCTGCCGGATCGTCGCGGCCTCCCGCGCGCGCGCCTGCGCGACCGCCGGCCGCGCGACGGCCGCCATCCGATCGGCCTCGACGACGGTCGACGTCACCTGCGATCCGTGCGGCGCGGCCGCCCACCATCCGACCAGCGCCAGCAGCACGGTGAGCGCACCGGCGACCAGCACCCCTTGTGCGCCGTGGCCGTGGCGCCCGGTCAGCAGCGCGAACAGGACCGCCAGCAGCGAACGCAGCGACTGCCGCAACAGCTGCAGACCACGCTGCAGCCGCGAACGGACCGAGGCGTTCGCCAGCGCCAGGTCGCGCGCGATCGTCGGCGCGCAGTCGCCGCGCAGGAACCGCC
>CAYMRG010000305.1:0-6611 GCA_964392555.1 uncultured candidatus Brocadiaceae bacterium | reverse complement strand
GGTGCCGAACGTCAGCTGCGCGCCGCCATGCTCGGCACCGGCCTGCCACGTGAACCGCGGTGTCCCGGCCGCCGGCGCAGCGTCGGTGCGCGCGCCATCGGACGTCTCGAGCGCGACCTGCACGAACGTGTAGGGCTCGCCGCAGCTCGCCGTGACGACGGCACCGTCCGGTGCGACGACCAGCTCGCGACCGATCTGGCGCATGCCCGGGCCCGCGGCGACGAACTGCAGGCGCAGGCTGCGATCGCGGAACGACAGCGGGAACTCCTGCTCGCTGACGTTGCCGGCCGGATCGACGACCGTGAAGGCGATCGGCACCGCTGCCAGCGCGTCGCGCGGCGGCGCCATCGCCACCTCGACCGGCTGCCAGCCGACCACGTCGGCCAACGGCAGCTCGCCGAAGCTCGCGCCATCCGCCGCGCTCAGCAGCAGCCGGCAGCCGGGCTCGGCCTCGGTCGTGCGCACGCGCAGGCGCGCGACGCCACCGGTGCATGGCGCGAACGGTTCGCCGAGCGGCCCCGACACCTCGACGATGCGCGGCGCCGCGACGTCGCAGGCGGCGAACACGATCGGCTCGCCCGACCGTTCGTTGCCGGCGCGGTCGCGCGCCCGCACCAGCAGCTGGCCGGCGCCGAGCGGCGCCACGCCGGGCCGCGCCGCGACGATCGCCGCGCCGAGCGCGAGCTGGCCGGCGTTCGCCGGCAACGGCGTGGTCGACGCCGCACCGTCCGACCAGGCGATGTCGAGCCAGATCGCGTCGACGCCGACGTCGTCGGCGACCTGCCAGCGCAGCAGCGACGACGCGACGAGGTCGCCGGCCGGTTCGAGGTGCGCGACGACGCGCGGCGGTTCGTCGTCGATCCGCAGCCGCGCCGAACCGAGCGGCGCCATGCCGGGCACGACGAACGACACGTCGAGCGGGCCATCGCGGCTGCTGGCGCGGAGGTTGTCCAGCAGTTCGCGCCACGACTCCTGGGCATTGGACAGCGTCAGCGTGCCGGCGGCGACGTCGGCCTCGGGCCGCAGCGGCGCGCGCAGCAGGTGCATGCCGTCGCGGGCGACGTCGACGCACAGCCGGTCGGGCGCGAAGCCGCCGAAGTGCGAGCCGACGGTCGCCAGCCGGCGACTGGTCAGCTCCTGCACCGGATCGACGGGCGTCGGCGCGCGGTCGCCGAGCACCAGCGCGCTGCTCCACGGGCGCAGGAACGGCCGCGTCTGCGCCACCCACAGCGTCGGCCCGACGGCCACGGCGGCGGCGGCGGCGACCAGCGCGATCCGCTGCACGGGCGAACCACGCAGGCCGCGGATGCGCTGCAGCTCGGCGCGGACCTCGGCGGCACTCGCCGGCCGCTCGGCGGGCGCGAGCCGCAGACAGCGCTGGATCAGCCGCTGCAGGCGACGCGGCACGCCGGGTACGCCGGGCCAGGGCGGCAGTTCGCCGGCCGCGACCGCGACCGCGGCACGCCGCGGATCGGCGTCGTCGACCGGCGGCCGGCCGGTCGTCAGCAACCACGCCAGCGTGCCCAGCGAGTACAGGTCGGCGCGCGGATCGACGTCCTTGCCGGTCAGCACCTCCGGCGCGGAGAACACCGGATTGCCGAAGCCGCGCAGCTCGCCGAGGGCCGGCCGGTCGCCGGCCGCGATCGACACCGAGCGCGCGATGCCGAAATCGAGCACTTTGACCTCGAGCGCGCGGTTGCGCGCCGTGACCATGACGTTGCGCGGCGACAGATCGCAGTGCACCAGCCCGGCGGCGTGGATCGCCTCGAGCGCCTCGGCTACCTGCAGCAGCACGTCGACCACGTGCGACGGGGCGAACCGACCGCCGCGCACCAGCACCTCGAGCGTCTCGCCTTCGATCAGCTCCATCGCCAGGTAGGCGACGCCGTCGTCGGCCTCGCCGACGTCGAGCAGGCGGGCGCAGCGGGCGTGCATGACGGTCGCCGCACGGCGCGCTTCGGGCAGCAGCGCGCGGCGGTACTCGGGCCGTTCGGCGAAGCGCGGGTGCAGCAGCTTGACCGCGACGCGCATCAGCGAGCCGATGTGCTGCGCCTGGAAGACGGTGCCGAGACCGCCGCGGCCGAGCACCGCGGTCAGCCGGTACTTGCCGTCGACGACCGTGCCGAGCAGCGGATTGCCCGAATCGGCTTCGCCGCGCCGATCCGGATAATGCACCGCATCGGTCGACAGCAGCCGCGCCCCGCAGTGCCCGCAGCGCTGCGCCGCGGTGGTCGTCACACCTTCACAGGAGAGGCAGATCTTCACGCTCCGCACCTGCGGCCATGATACGCGGGGCGGGCCGGCGGCGGTCACGCCAGCGCTTCGAGCAGCGCGCGCCAGACCTCGAGCACCGCGCGGTCGCGGATGAACGCGCGGCCGAGATCCGGGATCGGCACCGTCCAGGCGCGCGTGCCGGCGGGTCCGGCGAGCGCGAAACAGACCGTGCCAACGGGCTTGTCCGGGGTGCCGCCGCCCGGCCCGGCGATGCCGGTGGTCGCGGCCGCGAGGTCGCTGGCGAAGCGCCGGCGCGCGCCTTCGGCCATCGCCGCCGCGACCGGCTCGCTGACCGCGCCGTGCGCGGCGAGCAGGTCGGCGGGCACGCCGAGCAGGTCGCGCTTGGCGGCGTCGGCGTAGGCGACCACACCGCCGGCGAACATCGCCGACGCGCCGGCGACGTCGACGAGGCGCGCGGCGAGCAGGCCAGCGGTGCACGATTCGGCGAACGCGAGCGTGCGCCCGGCCGCGGTGCCGCGCTGCACCAGCAGTTCGGGCAGCTCGACGGTGCCCTCGGCGAACAGCCACTTGCCGAGCATCGGCCGCAGTTCGGCGGCCGTGACCTCGGCAGCGGTGTCGGCCGCGGCCGCGGTCGCCGCGGTCGCGACGATGCGGATCGTCAGCAGGCCGCCGCTGGCGGTGATGCCGACCGCCGGATTGCGTCCGGCGACCATGTAGGGCTCGATCCGTTCGCCGAGCAGCGCCTCCGACGGGCCGAGCACGCGCAGCCAGCGCTGCGCCACCGGCGTCAGGCCGGGCATCGCGCTGACCGCCGGCAGCACGTGGTCCTGCAGCATGCGCACCATCTCGCGCGGCACGCCGGGCATCGCGAAGAACTCGGCGCGGCCGATCCGCACCGCGAACCCCGGCGCCGTGCCGACCGGGTTGCGGAGCGGGCGCGCACCTTCGGGCAGCATCGCCTGACGGCGGTTGCTCTCGGGCACCGGCCGCTTGCGCTGCCGCATGTAGTCGAGGATCTGCTGCCAGCTCGGCTCGTCGAAGCGCTGTTGCACGCCGAGCAACGCCGCGACGACCTCGCGGGTGCGGTCGTCGAGCGTCGGACCGAGCCCGCCGGTGGCGACGACCACGTCGGCGCGCGCGCACGCCTCGGTGATCCCTTCCCGCATCACATGCGGGTCGTCGCTCAGGACCGCGAACCGCCGCACGACGACGCCGCGCGCCTCGAGTTCGCCGGCGAGGAACTTGCTGTTGGTGTCGAGCAGCGCGCCGTGGATCAGCTCGTCGCCGATCGCCAGGATCTCGGCGGTGATCATGCGGGCGTCGCCTCGACGACGGCGTCCTTGCCGCGGCCGAACCAGGTCAGCAGCAGGCCGAGTCCGTAGAGCAGCAGCATCGGCGAGGCCATCAGCATCATCGACACCGGCTCCGGCGGCGTCAGCAGCGCGGCGACGACGAAGATCAGCAGCACCGTCATGCGCCAGTTCTGGCGGAAGCCCTTGTGCGTGACCAGGCCGACCTTCTGCAGTGCCACCATCACCAGCGGCATCTGGAACACCAGCCCCATCGCGCCGGTCAACGCCAGCAGCAGGTTCAGGAACTGGCCGATGCTGAGCATCGCGCCGACCTGCGACGGGTCCATCATGCTGATCAGGAAGCGCAGGCTGAACGGCAGCGCCACCGCGTAGCCGAACACGACGCCGCCGAGCAGCAGCGTCATCAGGAACGGGAAGTAGCGGTAGAAGACGCGGCGCTCGTGCTGGTAGAGCCCGGCGGCGATGAACGCCCACGCCTGCCAGATCACGATCGGCGACGCGATCACCATCGCGAACACCAGCGCGGCCCACATCCAGACGAACACGTCCTCGAGGCCGTTCATCGCGAACAGGTTGTAGGGCACCGGGTAGCCGGTCTGCTGCGGCAGCAGGTAGGTGTACTCGTAGTTGCCGGCGAACACGGCGTCCTTGAGTTCGTGGCTCTTGGCGAGGAACTCCTTGGCGGTCGCGTCGAGCGTGCCGGCCGCCTCACGCGCCTCGAGCTTCTGCACCCATTCGGTGAAGCCGCGCCGCCACTGCAGGCGGTACGGCTCGATGATGATCTCCTGCACCGAGTGCTTGAACGGCATCACGCAGGCGACCGCGGCGACGATCGCCAGGATCGCGTAGATCAGCCGGCGCCGCAGCTCGTCGAGGTGGTCGCCGAACGACATGCGCGGCAGTTCTTCACGGGGAGCTTCCCCGGAGGAAGGCTCCTCGAACTGGGCACGGACGGCGGGGTCGTCGAGCGTCATGCGAACGCCCGCAGTCTACGCGGCCACGGCCGCGGCTGGCAGCCGGAAAGCAGCGCGGGCACCCAGGGACGGTGCCCGGGGTGCCCGCGGATCGGGTCGTCGCCGCGTGACGCAGCCGAAGGACTGCGCAGCCGACCAGACGTCACTGCATCTTGATCAGATCGCGGATCTTGTTCAGGTAGAGGAACTCGACGCGCAGGTCGACGGCCTTCTTGTATTCGTCGCTCTCCTCGAGCTTCGACAGGCCATCGCCCTCCTCGTTGATCGGGTCGTTGCCGAGGATCACGGTGTCGACGCCCGCGACCATCTTGTCGACGACCTTGTTGCCGAGGCGCTGCAGCAGCGCGGCCAGCTCGGGCTTGTTGTAGGGCGCGCCGAAGCGGCCCATCAGGAAGATCGTGCGGGTGACGCGCGGCGAGAACAGGTCGTTGTAGAGCAGGTCGCCGGCGCGGACGCTGTCGCCGAGCGGATCGACGACGCCGGTCAGCGTGACCTGCGAACGCTCTTCCTCGACCTTGGTCACGGTGGCGTAGCCCTTGATCGTGGCGCTGTTCGGGTTCTTGACCTGGAAGACGATGCCGGTGGTCAGCAGGTCCTTGCGGCCCAGGTTGATGAAGGCGGTCGACAGGGCGCCCTGCGCGGCGATGACCTTGCCATCCGGCACGTCGGCCGGCTTGACCAGCGAACCGCGCTCGACGAGGGCCGAGTTGTGGTTCTTCAGGGTCAGGATCTCACCGTGGAGCTCCTTCTCCTTGGTCGCGGCGGCCTCCTTGGCGGTGTTCAGCTCGTCGGCCTTGGACTTCAGGCCCTCGGTCAGCGAGGCGATCGTGCGGTCCTTGTCGGCCTTCTCGCTCTCGAACTGCGAACGGGCCTGCTCGGTGCTCTGCGCCCAGTCGCGGGTGTTCTTGGTCATGTCCGTGGTCGCGGCGGCGAACTTCTTGTCGACCTCGGCCTTCTCGGCCATCGACTTGTCGCGCGCGTCCTCGGCGTCCTTGGCGCGCTGCTTGGCCGCGTCGAGCTGCGCCAGCACCGAACCGAATGCGCCCTCGAGCGTGCTCGAGACCGACACCTCGGCGTGCTTGCAGGCCTCGTCGATGACCTTCTTGACCTCGGTCGGGTTCATTAGCAGCGCGTTGCTCAGCTCCGCGCCTTCGTAGACGTTCTGGCCGCGCCCTTCGTACTTGCCGGGCTTGCCGATCACGTTGCCGATGTCCTCGATGTAGTGGTCGATCAGCAGGCGCTCATGGCGCAGCTTGGTCGCGTCGGCGAGGGCGTCGTTGCGCTGCTTGCGCAGGTCGCCGTTCTCGTTCGCGGTCACCCATGCGAACCCCAGCGCCCCCAGGAACAACAGCAGGAGGACCAGGAAGAACATGATGGGAATGTGGGCAGCGCCGCTCTGACGATTGTGCATTGGAACCAACTCCAGTGGGGTCTGTTCGGGTCGGGCGCTGCCCGGGGGCAGCAGCCGGTGGGAGAATGCCAGTGAGGGAACCAGCAGTGAGAGGACTAGCGGGTCAGGGCTGTGGGGACGATCTGCATCGCCGTCCGGGCAAGAACGGTGTGGCTCCGGCGGGCTGCCGGAAACCACGTCGACGCAAGGGTCGGCGATCTTAGGAAGGCGGCTCGCCTGCGGTCAAGGCACCGCCTCGAACGAGCTTGCGAGCCAAGCGAGTCTACCTCAGGATGGCGGCGATGCCGGCCGAGCCCCCGTCCGCAGCCCCCGCCCGCCCGCCGTTCCGGCCCGATCCGCCCGTCGTCATCGGCCTGATGGGCGGCATCGCGGCCGGGAAATCCACGGTCGCGAACCGGTTCGCCGCCCGCGGCCTGCACCGCGTCGACGCCGACGCGATCGCCCGCGAGGTGGCAGCGGAACCGGCCGTGCTGGCCGAGGTGGCGGCGGCGTTCGGCCCGGCCGCGGTCCACGGCGGGCAGCTCGACCGCGCCGCGCTGGCCCGGCGGGTGTTCGCCGACCCGGCCGAGCGCGCCCGCCTCGAGGCGATCCTGCATCCGCGGATCCGCGCCCGGATCCTCGCCGAGCTGACCGCCGCCCGCAGCCGCGGCGACTCGGCCCTGCTCGACGCCCCGCTGC
>CAYMRG010000304.1:0-6620 GCA_964392555.1 uncultured candidatus Brocadiaceae bacterium | reverse complement strand
CGCCGACCGAGAGCCAGTACTGCACACGCTCGGTGTTCAGCTTCATCTGCTCCTGCGCGCGCGGCATCAGGGGGAGGAAATAACCGAGCGCCTCGATGATGCGACCATCGCGCGGGAAGCGCGGATCGGTTGCGACCACCCGGTAGGTCGGGTGGTTGAGGCGACCAAATCGTTTCAGGCGAAGCGTGACTGCCAAGGGAAACTGTCTCCGTGCGTCTCAGGAGCCGCGAAAGGGGCGAGAAGCAAAGCAGATGATGGGACCAGTTGCCAGCGCTTTTTCGCCAGCCGTCAACGGCGCCGCCGGCCACCCGGGAAGCCGCCCGGGAACCCGCGGCCGCCCCCACCGGGGAAACCGCCGCCGGGGAACCCGCCACCGCCCCCGCCCGGCATGCCCGGGAACCCGCCGGGGAAACCCCCGCCACCGCCCGGCTTGCCGCCGCCGCCGCCGAACAGCCCGTCCAGGCCCGGCGGCATGCCGCCGCCGCCCTTGCCGAGCTTCTTCATCAGGTCCTGCATCGCCTTGAACTGCTTGATCATGCCGTTCACGGCGTCGAGGTCGTTGCCGGAGCCGGCGGCGATGCGGCGGCGGCGCGGCAGGTCGATCAGGTCCGGCCTGCGCCGTTCCTTCGGCGTCATCGACGTGATGATCGCCTCGATGCGGCGGAAGTGGCCGTCGTCGAGGTCGACGTCCTTCAGCATCGAGCCGACGCCCGGCAGCATGCCGAGCACCTTCTTCAGCGGGCCGAGCTTGCGGATCATGTTCAACTGGCCGAGGAAGTCCTCGAAGTTGAACTGACCCTTCTGCAACTTCTTGGCGGCCGCCTCGGCCTCCTTCTCGTCGATCACCGACTGCGCCTTCTCGACGAGGCCGACGACGTCGCCCATGCCGAGGATGCGGCCGGCCATGCGCGAGGGATCGAACTCCTCGAGGTCGTCGGGCTTCTCGCCGACGCCGGCGAACAGGATCGGCCGGCCGGTGACCTTGACGATCGACAGCGCCGCGCCGCCGCGTGCGTCGCCGTCGACCTTGGTCAGGACGAGGCCGTGCAGCGGCAACCGGGCGTGGAACTCCTTCGCCGAATTGACCGCGTCCTGGCCGAGCATCGCGTCGCAGACCAGCAGCACGCCGTGCGGCTTGCAGGTGTCGTGCACCTGCTGCAGCTCCTTCATCAGCGGCTCGTCGATGTGCAGGCGACCGGCCGTGTCGAGGATCACGACGTCGTGGCCGCGCGACTTCGCGAACTCGATGCCGCGGCGGCAGACCTCGGGCGGCTTGCCGGTCGTGCCCTCGGCGTGGACCGCGATGCCGAGCTGCTTGCCGAGCGTCTGCAGCTGCTCGACGGCCGCCGGGCGCTGTAGGTCGGCCGCGACCAGCAGCGGGTTCTTCTTCTTGTGCTTGCGCAGCCACAGCGCGAGCTTGCCGCAGGTGGTCGTCTTGCCGCTGCCCTGCAGGCCGCACATCATCAGCACGAGCGGCGGCTGCGGCGAGACCGGCAGGCCGACCGCCTGGCCGCCGAGCAGCTCGGTCAGCGCGTCGTGGAAGCACTTGACGAACTGCTGCCCCGGCTCGACCGCCTCGATCACCTTCTGGCCGAGCACGCGCTGGCGGACATCGGCGACGAACTCCTTGGCGACCTGGAAGTTGACGTCGGCCTCGAGCAGCGCCTGGCGGACCGCGCGGATCCCCTCGTCGACGTTGGCCTCGGTCAGGACCTTCTGGCCGACGATGGCGCGGTAGGCCTTGCCGAGCGCGTTGGCGAGCGAATCGAACATGCGGGCCGCAGGATGGTGCGCGGCTCGGCGCGGGTCAAGAGAAAGCGCCCGCGGCCCGCCGCGGCGCGGGCCTGGTTACGATCGCGGCGATGCACCACGGCCAGAACCTCGTCCTCCCGGCGCTGCTCGCGCTCACCGCCCCCCTGCTGGCCCAATGGCCGACCACACCGGGCACCAACCTGCCGGTCGGTGACGCCGCCGGCGAACAGGTCGTGCCGAAACTCGCCGCGACCGCCGACGGCGGCTGCTACCTCGCCTGGTTCGACAGCCGCAGCGGCGGCTACGCGGTCTACCTGCAGCGGCTCGACGCGGCCGGCAACGAGCAGTGGCCGCACGGCGGCCTCCTGGTCAGCGGCAACCCGCAGTCGACGTCGCTGGTCGACTGGGACCTGATCGCTTCCGGCGACGACTGCGTGCTGACGTTCACCGACACGCGCGCCGGCGGCGACCTCGACGTCTACGCCTACCGCATCGACGCGACCGGCGCGTTCCTGTGGGGCGCCAACGGCGTCGCGCTGTCGAACAACGGCGACTACGAGCCCAACCCGCGCGTCGTCGAAGCGAGCGACGGTGACTTCGTGTTCGTCTGGCCCAACACCGGCACCGCGACGCTGCAGATGCAGCGGCTCGATCCCGCCGGCAACCCGCGCTTCCCGACCAACGGCATCGCGATCCCGGGCGACGTCGGCGCCGTGCCGGCGTTCGCGCGCATCGCCGCCGGCGGCAGCAACGGCGAGGTGATCGTCAGCTGGGTACGCACGCTGTCGTTCTCCGGCAACAAGCACGTCCACGCGCAGAAGTTCGACAGCGCCGGCAACGCGCTGTGGAACGGCGGCACGCGGCTGGCGGTGTTCGACCAGGCGTCGGTGCCGATCGCGCACGAGCCACGCCTGGTCGCCGACGGCAACGGCGGCGCCTGGTGCGCCTGGCACTATGCGCAGGGCCAGCAGTACTTCATCCGCACGCAGCACCTGCTGGCGAACGGCACCGAGGGCTTCGTCCACAACGGCGTCGACGTCTCGACGAGCGCCAACAGCCGCTTCGACCCGGCGATAGTCGCCGACGGCGGCAACGGCCTGTTCGTCAGCTGGAACGAGCGCAACGTCGCGCAGACGAGCTGGGGCATCTTCGCGCAGCGCCTCGACGCGACCGGCGCGCCGCAGTGGGGCGCGACCGGCGTCACGCTGCTGCCGATCAACACGGTCGTGAAGTTCGCGCCGGTGGCCGCGGCCCAGGGGGACGGCCTCGCGACCGCGGTGCTGGTCGAGTCGCTCGGCCTGCTGCAGAAGGAGGTCGTGCTGTTCGGCGTCGCCGGCGACGGCTCGCTGCGCTGGTCGCCGGGGACGTCGGCGAGCACGTTCGCGAGCGACAAGCTGCGGCTCGCGCTGGCGACCTCCCCCGGTGGCCGCAGCCTGCTGGCGTGGACCGACCAGCGCAGCGGCGCGGCCGACGTCTACGCGCAGGCGGTCGAACTCGGCGGCGCCGTCGGCCTGCCCCACGGCCTCGGCACGATCACGCCCTACGGCTGCGGCACCAACCCGGCCGGCAGCTTGGTCGCCACCACCAGCCCGGCCGGCAGCGGTCGCCCGACCCCCGGCGAGGCCGTCCAGCTCGACCTGACCAACCCGCTCGGTACCCAGGCCGCGGGCGCCGCCGGCTTCCTCGTCTACGGCCTGCAGGCCGCACCCGGCTTCCCGTGCGGCATCCCGCTGCCCGGGTTCGGCATGGCCGGCGCGGGCCAGCCCGGCGAGCTGCTGATCGACCCGGGCCAGCCGTACGTGATCACGTTCGCCGGCATCTGGGGCGGCGGCAGCACCGTCGTCACGACGTTCTTCGCCGTGCCGTTCGACGGCGCCCTGCTCGGCCTTTCGCTCTACGCCCAGGGCCTGATGGTCGACCTGCAGCCCGGCGCGGCGATCCCGTTCGGCCTGGCCGGCGCCGTGGCGCTGCAGATCGGCTCCTGACGGAAGAACCAGCCCCCCACGACCGTCCATCCGCCGCCCGTTCCCGGAACGAACCTTGCAAACGCGCGCCGCCATGAGCCTCATCCGCCGTCTCCCCCTGACCCTGCTGGGCCTTGCCGCGGCATGCGCAAGTCCCGTCGCGGTCGAGAATCCCATCCGCGCCTCACTGGTCGAACTGCACCAGTTCCAGCTCGACCAGCAGGTGTTTCGCGAGCAGAACATCGCGCCGATCCAATTCGACTTCCCCGGCCAGGGGCGGGTGGTGGTCCGCGAGATCTCGCTCGACGGCTACCCCGGCAACACCTACGTGCGCTGCAGCTTCACCTACCAGAACCGCACCGACAAGCCGGTCGTGCAGTCCTGGATCATGCTGGACGTACTCGACCCGAAGGGCCGCACGGTCGCGACCCAGGCGACGGTCGCGATCATGCCGATCATCATGCCGATCGGTCGCGGCGCCTACTTCGCCGACGAGCTGCGCACCCAGACCTACGGCGTGCACGCCGAACCGGGCTGGAGCTGGCGCATCCGCTGCGTCGCCCAGCAGGAGAAGGACGAGGAACCGCTGGATCCGCCGGCACCCGAACCCGGCACCCGGCAGCCGCCGCCGATGACGATCAAGCCGCGCTGAAAGGCGCGCTGACCGACCCCGAAGGCCGACCCCGCCGGCGGGCTATCGCGCCGTCGCGGCAGCGACCCGCGTCTTGACGAAGGCGACGATCCGCTGCGTGACCTCGTCGCCGGCAGGCGTGGCGAAGCCGGCGAGGATCGAATGGTGGTTGCGCCCGGCGACCTCGACCGCTTCGACCGGCACCTCGGCGCGCCGCAGTCGCGCGGCGAACATGCGCGCCAGCGCCGGCAGCCCGGGCATGTCGTCGCTGCCCCACAAGACGAGGAACGGCGGCGCGCCGCCGTCGACGTGCGCGATCGGCGATGCGTCGCGACGGTCGCCCGCGTCCTTGCCGAACACCTCGACGAACAGCGGCAGCGGCGCCGTGACGTCGTACGGACCGGAGATCGGCACGACCCCGGCGATCGCACCCGCCGCGTCGCCGCAGCGCGCGCGATCGGTGGCGAGCAACGCGACCAGGTGGGCGCCGGCCGAATGGCCGCACAGCACGATGTGCCGCGCGTCGCAGCCGAGGTCCGCGCCGTGGGCGACCAGCCCGCGCAGCGCCGCGGCGCAATCCTCGACCTGGGCCGGATGCGCGGCCGCAGGCGACAGCCGGTAGGAGATCACGGCGCAGCCGATGCCGTTCGCCGCGAACAGGCGGCCGAGCGGTTGGTACGGCGCGCGGTCGCCGAACCGCCAGCCACCGCCGTGCACGAACATCACCAGCGGCACCTTGCCCGTGGCGGGGACCGGCGGCAGGTAGAGGTCGAGCCGCTGCTTCGGCTCGGTCGCCGCCGCCGCACCGTCGCCGACGTAGGCGACGTCGCGCAGCTCGCGCACTGCGGCGGTGGCGTGGTCGGCGGTGCGCCCGCGCTCCGGCGACGGCCCCTGGGCGACCAGCGGCGCCAGCAGCGCCAGCGACGTCAGCACGGTCCGCACGGCTACCGCCGCCGCTGCAGGCGCTGCTTGCCGGCGTCACTCCACGCCGGCGCGGCGTCGCGATCGGCCAGCGTGCGGACGACCTCGAACAGCGCGTGCACGACCTTCGTCATGTGCGGGATGTCGAGCTTGGCGACTTCGTCGCTCGGCTGGTGGTAGTCCTTGTGCAGCGACCCGGCGCTCAACGAATGCGCGACGACGCCTTCGCGCGCGAACGACCAGTTGTCGCTGGCGGCGAACAGCCGATCGGCCATGTCGAACTCGATCACGTCGACGCCCCCCTTGTGCAACGCTTCGCCGACGATCGCCGCGAAGTCGCTGTAACCCGCGCCGGTGATCCACGCCTTGCCCTCGTTGCCGGGCTCCGGGCGGCCGAGCATCTCGAGGTTGAGGTTGGCGGCGACCTTGGCCAGCGGCACCGGCGGCTTGGCGCAGAACGCCGCCGAACCCTTGAGGCCGCGCTCCTCGGCGGCGAAGCAGACGAACAGGATGCTGCGCCGGCACGGCGGCGTCTTCGCCAGCGCCTCGGCCAGCAGCACCACGCCGGTCGTGCCGGTCGCGTCGTCGTCGGCGCCGTTGTAGATGGCGTCACCGGCGACCTCGCGGCCGACGCCGATGTGGTCGTAGTGGGCGCTGACGACGACGAACTCGTCCTTCTTGTCGGTGCCCGGCAGCATGGCGACGACGTTGCGCTGCGTCACCTCGCCGGGTTGCGGCTCCTTCAGCGACCACGTCGCGGTCCAGGCGATCTCGCCGCCGCCCGCCGTCGTCGGCGCCGCCGGCAGCGCCCCGGAGCGCACCAGGAACAGCGGCTGCGACGCCGCGCGCACGCCGCCGAGCACGCCGTGCTCGCCGGCCGAACGACGCCAGTCGGGGTTGTCCTCGGCCACCTCGAGCACGATCGGCCGGCGCGCCGCCGGCATCATCAGCAATCGCCCGACGGCGGGATCGCCGGCCGCGAACACGTCGCACGGCTTGCCTTCGCCGGTCAGCACGTCGGCCGGTCGCAGCAACCGCACGTCGGTGTCGGCCACCAGCGTCACGTCGACCGCGTCCTTGCCGCCGACGGTGCGCTGCAGCTTGAGCACCACGTCGCGCGAATCGATGCGCCGCCCCGGCAACGTGAACTCGTGGAACCAGCTGTCGGGCACCACCTGCTGCAGACCGGCCGCGGCGAACCGCGCCGCCAGCCAGTCGCCGGCCGCTTCGAGCTGCGGACTGCCGGTGTCGCGGCCGGCGCGCTCGTCGGCCGCGAGCCACGACACGGCCTCGCGGACCCGTTCCTCGGTGATCGTCGCCGCAGCGTCCGGTAGGCTCGCGAACAGTTCCCG
>CAYMRG010000303.1:0-6628 GCA_964392555.1 uncultured candidatus Brocadiaceae bacterium | reverse complement strand
TCGACGCCGGGCTGGTGTCGATCGCCGACTTCAACATGGGGCTCGAGATCGCGCTCGACATGAAGCCGGCGTTCACGTTCATGAACGAAATCGGCACGGCGAAGGCGCTCGAGCTGGTGCGTGCCTACGCGAAGAAGCACCCGGGCTTCCCCGTGCCGAAGTGCATCGAGGCGCACGGCAGCGAGAACAAGCCGTTCGAGGTGCCGGTCGTCTTGCGCGAGGACCGCGACGGCATCGCCGTGCTGACGATCCGCCGGCCCAAGGTGCTCAACGCGCTCGATCAGGGCGTGTTCGCCGAGATCCAGCGCCGCTTCGAGCAGTGCGACAAGGACCCGAACGTGAAGGGCGTCGTGCTGACCGGCTTCGGCAGGAAGGCGTTCGTCAGCGGCGCCGACGTCAACTTCCTCGCCAAGATCGACAGCGTCGCGATGGGCGAGCAGACGTCGCGCACGTCGCAGAAGTGCGTCGACGCGGTGCAGGCCGTGCAGAAGCCGACCGTCGCCGCGCTCAACGGCCTCGCGTTCGGCGGCGGCATCGAGACGGCGATGGCGTGCGAGGCGCGCATCGCGCAGAAGGGCCTCAAGGTGCTGGCGGGCCAGCCCGAGGCCAACCTCGGCATCATCCCCGGCGCCGGCGGCACGGTGCGCCTGCCGCGCCTCGTCGGCATCGAGAAGGCCGCCGAGATGCTGCGCACGTGCCGGCCGATCAGCAGCGAGAAAGCGAAGGCCTACGGCCTGATCCGCGAGGAGGTCGACGGCGACCTCGTCGGCCGCGCCGTGCAGCTCGCCAAGGACATGGCCAGCGGCAAGGCGCCGCGGTCGCGCATGGCCGAAGGGCCGATGGGCAACGTGCCGGCGAGCCTGCCGGCGGTCGAGATCGGCCACCTCAGCAAGAAGGTCGACGAGATCCTCTGCAAGGCGATCCTCGGCGGCGCCAGGCTGCCGCTGAAGGACGCGATCCCGTTCGAGGCGAAGTGCTTCGGCGAGGTCTGCGGCACCGAGGACATGCGCATCGGCGTCGACAACTTCGTCAAGAACGGGCCGAAGGCGAAGGCCGCGTTCGTGCACCGCTGAGCGCGGCGCCGGGTCGCTCGCCCTACTTGGGCGCGACCAGGCGCAGCTCGCCGCCGCGCACGACGAACTTCGCCTCGGCGCGCGGGATCGGCTGCAACGGCGCGACCAGTTGGCGGCCGACGTCGGCCTTGCCGACGACCTCGTGATCCTTGACGAACACGACGAGCTGCCACGCGTCGTAGGAGTTCATGCGCGAGTCCGCGAACCCGTCCCAGGCGAAGCCGAGCTGTCGCTCGATCGTCGCCCGGTCGGTGTACGGTGGGAACACGTGCATCGTGTCCCACGGCTCCGGCAGCTCCGTCGCGAAGTCGAAGGTCACGCCGTCGGGCCCGCTCACCACGTCGCTGATGTGCCGGTCGAGCGTCGGCGCACGGTGCGCCCGCGAGTAGATCATCGAGCCGACGACGGCGAGGGCGCCGATGATCGCGAGAACGATCCAGAGCGGGCGCGCCTTGGCGGGGGGTTGAGGGAGGTCTTCCATACGCAATCGCGAATCCGGCGGATGCCGCGCCACGCGGCCCCGCACTTCGCTTGTATGGGCCCGGCAGGCATCGGTCCAGACGGCTATCCTTCGCGCCCCCCTTCTGCACCCACCCACGACGACGATGCGAATCCTCACACCGCTCGCCTGTGTCGCGCTCGCCGCCACCGCCGCCGCCCAGTCCTTCTCCTACCCCGACTTCAGCAGCCCGACGCAGCTCGCGATGCTCGGCAACGCCGGGACGAGCGGCACCGCCCTGCGCCTCACCGCGAACCAGAGCAACCAGACCGGCTGGGCGTGGCGGCTCGGCGCCATGCCGGTGCTCGCCGGCTTCGACACCACGTTCACGTTCCGCATCACGCCGCCGGTGGGCGCGACCAAGGCGGAGGGCATGGCGTTCGTCGTGCAGGACGATCCGAACGGCGTCGCGGCCACTGGCGGCACGGTCTGGGGCATCGGCTACGGCAACGGCGCGAACTCGGCTATCGGCCTGCGTCACTCGCTCGCGCTCGAACTCGACACCTACCAGGACGGCTTCCTCGGCGACACGAGCGCCAACGAGCTGACGCTGCACACGCGCGGCGCGCAGGGCAACCACGAGAACGAGCAGTGGTCGCTCGCGCGCAACACGCCCGCGGCGGTGCTCAGCGACGGTCAGGTGCACACGCTGCGGCTGCGCTACGTGCCGGGTCTGCTCGAGGTGTTCGTCGACAATGCGACGACGCCGGCGATCAGCCGCGCCTACGACTTCACGGGCGGCGGCCTCTACGCGAACGGCAGCGTCGCGCCCGGCCTCGGCCTCGCCAACGGCACGGCGTTCGTCGGCTTCTGCGCGGCGACCGGCGGTGGCACGTTGACCGAACTGGTCGAGATCCTGTCGTGGGATTGGACCTCGACGCCGCTCGTGCACCCGTGCTACGCGGGCTCACTCGGCGAGGACGTGCTGCGCGTGCAGGGCAGCACCGGCGGTCCGCTGCGCGAGGTCGCGCTCGCGACGTGGCAGCCGTTCTCGATCGACGTCGCCTCGCCGACCGGCTTCGGCCCCGGCGCGCCGTACGTGCTGTTCGTGTCCTTCGCGCCGCAACCTGGCGCGTTCGGCACGCAGCTCGGCTTCGGTGAGACGTGCTTCCCAGTGCTGCCGAAGGGTCCTACCGAACACGTGCTCGCCGACGGCTTCGGCCTGTTCCCGGCGCTGCTGCCAGCACCACCGGCGCCGTACTCGTTCGCGCTGCCGGCCGGCGTCGTGACGTTCCCGATCGACCTGACCCTGCAGGCCGTCACGCTCGGCAGCAGCAACCCGCTGACGATCGGCGTCAGCAACGCGGTCGACGTGCACTTCGCACAAGCGCCGGCGCCGACGATCCAGTCGGTGACGCCGCTGAGCGCGCAGCCAGGCCAGCCGGTGACCGTGCACGGCGCGTCGTTCGTGCCCGGCTGCACGCTGCTCGTGAACGGTGCGCCGGTCACGCCGAGCAGCATCACCGCGACCGACATCGTGTTCGCCTATCCGGCAGGACTCGCCTGCGACGCGCAGCTCGCGGTCGTCAATCCCGACGGCCTCGGCGCGACCACCGCGCTGAACCCCACGCCGAACGTCACCGGCACGCTGCTCGGCAGCGGCCCGGCCGCGGGCAACGCGATCTTCGTCGTGCAGGGCAGCGGCTTCTCGGCCGGCCTCACGGCGACGATCGGCGGCGCGCCGGCGATCGTGCTCTCGGTTTCGGTCAACACGCTGACGTTGCGCACGCCGCCGGGCACGCCGGGCGTGCAGCCGGTCGTCATCACGACCCTTGGCGGCTGCACGACCTCGACGACCTACACCTACCTGTGATCGTCACCAGACCTTGACGCGCTGCTCCGGCGTCAGGAACAGGCCCTGGCCCGGCTGCACGGCGAACGCCGCGTACCACGCATCCTGGTTGCGCACGGTCCAGGCGCGGTAGCGACCCGGGGCGTGGACGTTGGTCAGGATCTGGTTGCGCAGACTCTTCTCGCGGGCCTTGGCTCGCCACACCTGCGCGAAGCCGAGGAACAGCCGCTGATCCGGCGTGAAGCCGTCGATCGCGGCACCGTTCGCCGGGTGCGCGAGGTGGTAGGCGTCGATCGCCGTCGCGAGCCCGGCGACGTCGGCGATGTTCTCGCTGAGGGTCAGCGTGCCGTTGACCGCGAGGTCGGGGAACGGCTTGTAGCCGTCGTACTGCGCCGCGAGCTTCGCGCCCGCCGCCTCGAACTGGCGGAAGTCCGCCGGCGTCCACCAGTCGGCGAGCCGACCGTCCTCGTCGAACAGCGCGCCGCTCGAATCGAAGCTGTGCGAGATCTCGTGGCCGATCACGGCGCCGATCGCACCGTAGTTGACCGCGTCGTCGGCGTTGGCGTCGAAGAACGGCGCCTCGAGGATCGCCGCCGGGAAGATCAGGCGGTTCTCGATCGGGATGTTCAGCGCGTTGACCTCGTGCGGCAGCATGTACCACTCGCCGCGATCGGCCGGCTTGCCGAGCTTCGCGAGGTTGCGGCGGTACTCGAACAGGCCCGCGCGCTGCGCGTTGCCGAGCGCGTCGTCGGCGCGCACCTCGAGGCCCGCGTAGTCGCGCCAGGTGTCGGGATAGCCCATCGCGACCTTCATACCGGCGAGCTTCTTGCGCGCCCGGGCCTTGGTCGCGTCGCTCATCCACGGCAGCGTGTCGATGCGATGACCGAACGCCTGCAGCACGTCGCGCACCATGGCCTCGGCGCGCGCCTTGGTCGCCGCCGTGAAGTGGCGCGCGACGTAGAGCTTGCCGACCGCCTCGCCGAGCGCGCCGTTGACCGCGCCGATCGCGCGCTGCCAGCGTTCGGACTGCTGCGGCGTGCCGTTCAGCGCGGTGCCGTGGAAGGCGAAGTGCGCGTCGGCGAACGCCTTCGGCAGCAGCGGCGCGGCGCGATCGAGCGCGTGGAACGCGAGGTACTCGCGCCACGTCGTGAGCGGTTCGCTGGCGACGAGCGCGGCGATGCCCTTCACGGCCGCCGGCTGCCAGACGATGAACTCGTCCTGCTTCGGCAGCTCCGCCGCCGCGAAGAACGCCTCCCAGTCGAGGCCCGGCGCGGCGCTGGCGAACGCCGCGCGCGGCCAGACGTTCGCACCCTGCTTGACGTCGTTGGTCGCCTCGCCGGTCGCGTGCACGCGCGCGATCGCGGTCTCGAGCGCCAAGATCCGGGCCGCCTGACCGGCGGCGTCGGCGACCTTCGCCAGCGTCAGCAACTGCTCGATGTAGGCGACGTAGGCCTTGCGCGCGTCGGCCTGGCCGTCGGCCAGGTAGTAGTCGCGGTCGGGCATGCCGAGGCCGCCCTGCACGAGGTAGGGCGCGCAGACGCGCGGGTCGAGCAGGTGCTGCGAGACCCACAGGCCGAACAGCCGATCGGTCTCCCAGTCGGTCGAGTTCAGCAGGTCGACGTCGCAGCGCAGCGTGCGGCCGAGCGCGCTCGCCAGCTGCGCCGCATCGCCGATCGCGGCGATCGCCGCGATCTCGTCGCGCACCGGCTGCAGGCCCTTCTGCTCGATCGTCGCCGCGTCGAGGAAGGCCTGATAGTAGTCGGCGACCTTGCGCGCGTCGCCGCTGGCGGCGGGGTCGGCGGCGACCGCCTCGACGATCGCCCGCGTGCGCGCGCGCGCCCGGTCGTCGAGTTGGGAGAAGCCGGAGACGCGCGAACGGTCCGCGGGGATCTCGGTGCGCGCCTCCCAGGCGCCGTTGACGTACGTATAGAAGTCTTCGCCCGGTGCGACCGTGCGGTCCATGCCGGTGAGGTCGACGCCGAAGTCGCCGAGTTCGGGACGGCCGGTGCGCGGCGTATCCGGCGAACCGAGCTGGCAACTCGCCAGCAGACCGACGAGGACGAGGGGAACGGGGCTCCGGCGCGGGGTGGTCATGGCAGCGGGCATCAGATCGCGCCGCCGGGTGCCCGTCGACCCGAACCTGCCGCACCGCTGGCGGGCGGGGAATTCGGCCGGGCCGGTGTGACGGAACGACGCCGCGGATCCTGCGGATGGCACCCGATCCCGATCCTTCCCGATGCACCCATCTCGACTCCCCGTCGCCGCCGCCGCGCTCTGCGCCGCCGCCGCGCTCCCGGCCCAGCAGATCCTGCGCGACCTGACCCCCGCGGCCTCGTCCACCATCGGCAGCTCGCCCGGCACCGCGGTCGCCGCCAACGGCTACGCCTGCTTCGCCGCGACCGACGAGTTCGGTCGTGAACTGTGGCGCACCGACGGCACGCCGACCGGCACGTTCCGCCTGCGCGACCTCGACCCCGGCAACGCCAGCGCCGACCCGAGCCTGCTGACCGCGGTCGGCAACCGCGTGTTCTTCGTCGCCCACCGCGCCGGCATCGGCCGCGAGCTGTTCGTCACCGACGGCACCAGCGCGGGCACGCACCTGGTCGCCGATCTCGCGCCGGGCAAGGAGACCAGCGCGTCGATCACGTCGCCGGTCGCGTTCGCCGGCAAGCTGTGGTTCGTCGCGACGGTGCCGGCGAGCGGCACCGAGCTGTGGAGCAGCGACGGCACCGCCGCCGGCACGCAGGTGCTCGACCTCGTACCGGGCACCGGCGCGTCGCTGCCGAGCGACCTGGTGGTCTGGAACGGCGCGCTGTGGTTCGTCGCCGGCACGGCGGCGAACGGGCGCGAACTGTGGCGCTCGAACGGCACGCCCGGCGGCACGATGCTCGCGTTCGAGCTCGCCGCGGGCAGCGCGTCGCTGGCGCCCGAGAGCCTGTGCGCGGCCGGCAACCGGCTGTGGTTCACCGCGCAGCAGGCCGGCAGCGGCCGCGAACCGTGGGCGACCGACGGCACCCTCGCCGGCACCGCGCAGGTCGCCGACGTCGCGCCGGGCGCCGCGGGCAGCGCGATCGAGCAGCTGACGCCGTTCGGCAACGGCGTGCTGTTCTGGGCCAACGACGGCAGCTCCGGCGTCGAGCCGTGGGCATCGAACGGCACCGCCGCCGGCACCGTGCGCCTCGTCGACGGCGCCTCGGGCACGGCGAGCAGCGTCGTGTGGCCGTTCGCGATCGCCAACGCCGTCGCCAGCTTCTCCGCGGGCAC
>CAYMRG010000302.1:0-6630 GCA_964392555.1 uncultured candidatus Brocadiaceae bacterium | reverse complement strand
GGCCTCTTCTGGCGGCGCGCAGCGCCGCGCAACCTTTGGTTGCGGGCCGCAGGACACGCTGAGAGCCTCCCCCGGCCCACCCCACGAATCCGGTCCGGCCGCACGCCCAAGGGCACCCGGCCTGCGGATCGGGCAGATCGGGTCCCATCGTTGTGACAGCTGGCGGGAATCACCGGCTACCAGGGAACCCCAGCCGACGTTCGGTTCGTCAGCTGGTCGAGGAGATCGCCATGCACAAGCGTTTTGAATTGGTCTGCAGCGACGACGGCAAGTTCCTGTTCCGGCTCCGCGGTGATGACGGCAACGTCCTGCTCAGCAGCCACACCTGCGAGAGCAAGATCATGGCCCAGAGCGAAGTCCTGCAGGCGCGCAACTCGCTGCGCGACGACAACCGTCTCGAAGCCCAGCACCGCAGCGACGGTATGCACTGCTACGTGGTGCGCGGGCGGAACGGTTCGGAGCTGGCGCGGAGCCCGATGACGCGCAGCGACGCCGAGCTGGTGACCCTGCACTCGGCGATCCTCGCCGCGGCGAACAACGCGCCGCTCGTCGATCTGACCAAACGCCGCACCGCCTGAACGGCGTCAGCGATCGACGGATCCGCGCAGGCCTGCGAGCAGCGCCGCGGCCTGGCCGATGCCATCGGCCATGTGCGTGCCGTGCCAGCAGAAGTCGCGACCATCGCACAGCGCCACCTTCGCACCGCCGAAGGTGCCGGCGGCGATGAGTTCGTCGCACTGCGCCCGATCGAACGCCCACGGCTCACTGGCGAGCAGCACCACGCGCGTGCCGCGCGCCGCGAGCTGAGCCGGGTCGAATTCGGGGTATCGCGCCGCCTCGCCGGCGCACACGTTCTCGGCGCCGACGCAGCGCAGCAGGTCGTGCACGAACGTCGTCCGGTTGATGCTCATCCACGGCTTGCGCCAGACGACGTAGCACACGCGCAGCGGCGGGAGGCCGAGGTTGTCGACCGCGCTGGCCGCTAGCTGCGCCTCGATGCGCAGCAGGTACGGGGCGAGCGCCTCGTAGCGGTCCAGACGCCGTGCCAGGGCGCGCAGGTCGCGCGCCGCTTCGACGACCGTGCTCGGCGTCTGCACCAGCACGGGCACGCGCGCCCCCAGCCATTCGAGGTCCTCGGCGCGGTTCTCCTCGGCATTCGCCAGCACCAGGTCCGGTGCGAGCGCGACGATCTGCTCGCGATCGGGGTTCTTCGTGCCGCCGACGACCGCGATCGGCGCGACCTCGTCGGCCGGCTCGACGCAGTAACGCGTGCGGCCGACCAGCAGCCCGGCCGCGCCGATCGCGCACACGCTCGCCGTCGTGCTCGGCACGAGGCTGACGATGCGGCGCACGGCGGAGGTCATGGCCGAAGCATGCCACGGCCCGGCCGCGCGGGCGAGTTCCGGCGTTCTTCGGCGGCGTCAGGCGAGGGTGCTCAGCGGCGCAGCGCCCGCGGCACGAAGCGCCACAGCCCCAGCCCGAACCAACGCTGCAGCGACGGCAGCGGGTAGGCATGGCGATGGTCCTCGCCGGGCTCGTCGCGGTGCTGCGCACCGACCGGACAGGCGGCACGGCTGCTGCAGCCCGTGCTGCAGTTGCCCTCGTGGCGGTGCCCGGCACAGCGGCCGAGGTCATGATGGCCGAAGCCGTCGTGGACGCCGGCGGGGCACGCGGCGACGCACGGCTTCTCGCAGGCGCAACACGGCTGGAACCGCTCGGCGATCGACGCATCGCGAACCGGACCGAACGGATACCCCTCGCACAGGATCGCGCCGCGAACGCGCACCCACGGTCCGTACTCGGGGTGCAGCAGCAGGCCGGTCACCGGCGACACCGTGCCGAACCCCGCAGCCTCACCGAGCCGCGGCAGCCCGACACGCGTCGAGTGCATGCCGCAGACGACCTTCGTCCGCAGGCCGTGCGCCGTGCAGCGCGCGGCGAGTTGCGACGCGCACTCGGCCGCGAACGCATCGGCGGCGAATTCGCGGCCGCCGCCGGCCCACGCACCGCTCGCCGCACCGGGCGCCATCGACCGAGCCGCTGGCTGGGTGCGCGCGAACTGCTCCCAGAAGGCGCGACCGCCGCTGCCGAGCACCAGCAGGGTGCCGCACTTCGGCCAGATGGCACGCACGCGCATCTCCTTGGGCTGGCAGGAATCGAAGCGCGCGGCGTCGACGAGGCCGAACAGGTTCAGGCCAGTGCAGGAGGCGTGCTGCCGCACCTCGGACAGCAAGGACGCAAGCATGGGCGGAAAGCAGAACAGGCGAAGGAGACGGCCTTTTCGGGCGATCGACCTCGTTTGGCAACCCCCCATCAGGGCCGAGAAGGAACGCGGTGGGAAGACGAGCGCCCGACCCGGGCGACGGCAAGCGCTTGTCCGCGACTTCGCCTGCGCTACGATGGCCCGTCCCCACGCGGGGAAGTCCGGTGTGATTCCGGCGCTGTCCCGCAGCTGTGACCGGGGACGACGGTCCTGATGCCACTGGGGTTGCCGAGTAGGCGACCCTGGGAAGGCGGACCCGAGGTCGAACCGGCGAGCCAGAACACCCGAGTGGGAACGGCCGAACGGCCGTGTCCGAGGTCCTTCCGGCGCGCAAGACGTCGGGGCACCCACATGAACCAGGATGCGCCGAAGCGGGCACGACCCGCAGTCGACCGGGCGTGGCATGGCCACGCCACGGGCGATCCTGTCGGCAGCCAACCTGGGGATGGACGCGGCCCGAGACCGCCACGGTTCTCGTCACGCCAGCCATCCCCAACATGATCCGCACGTCATCCTGTTTCGCTCCGCTGCTCCTGTCGCTCGCCGCGATCCCCGCGCAGACCGCCGCCGAAGGCCTGCACACGACCTCGACCAGTCTGCCCGCCACCGTCACCCACGTCCTGCAGCTGGCGAACGGCGACGTCACGTTCGACGGCAGCGACCTCGTGCTCGCGGCGAACGGCCAGGCGCCGGTGTCGCTGCTGCACTTCGCGGCGCCGGTGTTCGGCTCGTTCCTGCTGCCGCTCGGCACCGCGCAGGTGCTGTTCGGCGAGAACAGCTCGGGCTGGCTCTACGTCGTGCCGCTGCAGGGCGGCGCGGCCACGCCGGTCGCGCAGGTCCCGTTCAACTACGACGCCGACCTGCTCGCGCCGGGTGTCGCGCTGGTCTCCGCAAGGACCGGCGGCTGGTCGAGCACCGTCAACGACCTCGTGCGCGTCGACCTCGCGACCGGCGCGACGCAGCCGCTGGCACAGCTGCCGGGCGCGTCGGGACCGCTCGCCATCGCCGCCAACGGCGACGCCTTCTACGCCACCGCGAGCCACCTTTACCCGCCGCCGCCGGCCGCCGTCGCCATCCTGCGCTTCGCCGCGACGACGATCGCGCAGGCGACCCAGAGCGCGACGGTGCTCGGCCCCAACGACGCCACGGCGGTCGCCACCGGCATCGACGCCGCCAGCGACCTCTGCCTCGACGACGACGGCGACCTGCTGTTCGCCGATTGGATGAACCAGACCGTCGGCGAGCTGAACGACGCGACCTCGCCGCAACCGTGGCTCGGCGCACCGGTGCTCGACTTCACCGGCACCGGCAACAGCGCCGCGAGCCTGCAGTTCGTGCCCGGCGGCCAGACCGTGTTCGAACCGTTCCAGCCGACCGGCGCGCGCCTGCTGGTGCACGCCAGCGACTACTTCACGGTGAACGAACTCGTCACGGTGGCCGCCAGCCGCCCGCAGCTCGCCGTCAACGTCGCCAACCCGATCGCGACCGGACCGCTGCAGGCCTCGCTGGTCGCCGGCCCGGCCAACGGCATCGCGATCGTCGCCGTCGGCTTCGGCTCGGCCGGCGACGACCTGATGCTGGCGATCCCCGGCTTCGAGGCGCCGCTGGTGTGGAGCAGCGTGCTGGCCACCTCGCCGCTGCTGGCGATCGCGCTCGACGGCCAGGGCCAGGCCGGTCTGGGCCTCGCCAACCCCGGGTTCGCGACACCCCAGCCGGCGATCCTGCAGATGGCGACGCTCGCGCCGAACGGCGCGCTCGGTTCGTCGCAGCCGCTCGGCATCGTCCTGAGCCAGTAGCAAGGGCGCGTCGGCGCACCGTTTGGCAAGCGTCCACCAGCCGCGGCGGCCGCGCTGCCATGGCCGGGACAGCGCTGACGATCTTCCGGTGCGAAGTCGTTACAGCGACCCGCTGTCGAAGGTCGACGCCAACCGCCGTAATGGCCCGACTGCCGCGGCGACCTCGCCCGGCGGTTCCGAGCCCATGCACAAGCAAACCATCGCCCTGATCGTCGGTGCCGTCCTTCTCCTCGGCATCGGCGCCATCGTGGTGCCCCAACTGTTCGGCGAAGATGCGCCCCCCACGGTCCACTGGGCGAAGCACGAAGATCTCGAAGTCGTCGAAGCCGATGCCAACCCGGAGGCCGCGAACATCGGCGAGACCGCGCTCGAGCGCTCGGCGGTCGAACTCGGCCCCGACTCCGCGCTGGCCGACGACGGCGAACGCGTCGATGCCCGCCTGCACGGCCGCGTCGTCGACAAGTTCGGCAAGCCGATCCCGGACGCCAAGGTGTGGCTCGATTTCGGCCGCGGCGGCCGCGGTGGTCCGCAGTCCCGGCAGCGGCGCGTGCCCGACCCCGTGATCACCGACGGCGAAGGCCGCTTCGCCTTCGAGGGACAGACGTTCCGCAGCCTGCGCGTGACGCTCCAGGTCGCCCACCGCAGCCACGCACCGGGCCTGTTCAACCAGGACTTCGACAGCGTCGGTGCGCAGGTGGATCTCGGCGATCTCGTGCTGAAGTCCGGCGGCGAGGTGCTCGGCCGCGTCGTCGACCTCGACGGCAACGGCATCGCCGGCACCGTGCTGCAACTCCAGCCCGACAACCAGAACCCGCTGCGCATGATGCGCAACCGCGAGAACCTGCTGGCGAGCTTCGCGACCGACAACAACGGCTACTACCGCCAGCCGTTCGTCGGCCCCGGCGACTGGACCTTGACGGCGACCGCCAAGATGCACACCGAGGGCCGCTCGTCGACGTTCACGGTCGAGGAGGACCAGCAGACGCAGGTCGAGGACATCCGCCTCGGCCCCGGCTACGAGCTGTCGGGCTATGTCCGCGATCCGCAGGGCAAGGGCATCGCGAAGGCCAACGTCACCGCGCAGGCCCAGAGCCGCGGCAACGGCCCCGCCAATCCCGGGCCAGGCGGCGGGCGCGGCGCGTGGCGCGGCTTCGGCCGGGACCACAACACGCAGACCGACGAGCAGGGGCACTTCTTCCTCGAGCACCTGCCGGCCGGTCCGCTGGGCGTCGAAGTCGACGCCGACGGCTACCTGAACCTCAGCGTGCAGGATGTCGATCCGAAGCTCGGCCAGCCGCTCCAACTGACGATGGCGGAAGGCCTGCGCATCACCGGCCATGTCGTCGAGAGCGACGGCGCGGCAGTCTCGGTCTACGCAGTGCGCGCCACGTGGGTCCGCGGCCTGCCCGCCCCGGGCACCGAGAACATCGACATCGCTGACCTGATGACCAAGATGCGCGATGGCAACCTCGACGAGGCGACCCGCACCCAGTTGCGCGCGCAGTTCGACAGCCTGCGCAACCAGTTCGGCAACCAGCGCCGCAACCGCGGTCCCGACAACGGCCCGCCGGACGGCGGTGGCGGCCCGGGGGGCGGTTTCTCGCGCGATCTCGGCAAACCCGAGCGCCATCGCGACGGCCTGTTCGTCCTCACCGGTCTGCAGGAGGGCGTCTACCAGGTGCAGGTGCAGTCGGCCGACCATGCGCGCTACCGTTCGGCGGACGTCGAGGTGCGCGCCGGGGCGATGGCTCCCGATCTGACCGTGACGCTCGACGCCGGCGTGTTCGTGGCCGGCTCGGTCGTCGACGACACCGGGGCACCGGTTGCCAACGCCCAGGTCGAGCTGCGGCCGAACACGGGCAATGACCCGACGACGCGTCGGCGGGGCCAGAACGGCAACCAGGACGCCAATGGCCAGCCGGACTGGCAGACCATGGGTCGCAACTTCCTCGCGCAGATGCAGGCCGAGCAGGGAACGCTCGAGGCCCGCACCGACAAGGAAGGCACGTTCGTCATCAAGCACGTCGCGCGCGGCAGCTACCGCCTGCGGGCGCAGGCCCGCGGCTTCGCCGACGCGAACAGCGACCCGTTCGATCTGGCGGCCGACACCTCCGGCTTCGAGCTGAAGGTCGGTTCGCTCGGCTCGATCGCCGGCCGCGTCAGCGGCCTCGCCGGCGAGGAACTCGCGCAGGCGCGCGTCGCCGCGATTCCGGTCGGCGGTGGTCAGGGTGGTCTGGGGGCGATGTTCGGGCGCGGGCGTGGCCCCGGTGGCGGTGGTCCGGGCGGCGGTGGCGATCCCTTCCGCCGCGTCCAATTGGCCGGCGACGGCACCTACCGCATCGACGAACTGGTGCCCGGCGACTACATCGTGCGCTGCTGGCTCGGCTCGCCGCAGGACATCCTGCGCGAGCTGATGCCGCAGATGTTCAGCGGCCAGTTGCCGGCGGACGTCACGGTCCGTGCCAAGGACGTGGCGCGCTTCGATCTCGCCGTGACGCGGCCGCAGATCGGCACGGTCGCCGGCACCGTGCTGGAGAACGGCAAGGCCGCATCGAACCGCCAGGTCGACCT
>CAYMRG010000301.1:0-6637 GCA_964392555.1 uncultured candidatus Brocadiaceae bacterium | reverse complement strand
TATGGTCCCCGCGTTGCCGCCTTCGCAACCACGACAGAGAAACCCGGCCGCTGCGCGGCCGGTTTTGCGCGCGGAGCGCGCGCCGAAGGCGGCAGCGGGGCCGTGTGCTCGAATCGCCAGCGTATGGCCCCCGCGTTGCCGCCTTCGCCCCTTCGTGTGAGATGTCCGGCCGCTGCGCGGCCGGTTTTGCGCGCGGAGCGCGCCCGAAGGCGGCAGCAGGGCCGGCTGCGTGATTCGCCGGCGTATGGTCCCCGCGTTGCCGCCTTCGCATCAAACGACTGAGAAAACCGGCCGCTGCGCGGCCAGTTTTCTCAGTTCCCGATCGTGATCGCGATCGCGTCGCTGGGGACGAGCCAGCAGGCGCCCGGGCCGAGCACGAAGTGCTGCGTGGTCACGGTCGTGCCGCACAGCGCCTGCGTCGGCGGCACCGGCAGCGTCACCGACGCGGAGCCGAACGGATCGGTCAGCGCGGTCACCAGCACCGGGTTCGGCACGTGGATGGTGCCGGCGCAACCCGGCAGGATGACGGCCAGCGGGACCGAGACGGTGCCGATGCCGAGGGCGAACAGGCCGAGCGCGTTCGGTGTGCCGTTCAGCGTCGTCCAATCGAGCGGGCAGCCGAGGCCGTGCACGCCGCTCGTCACCATCGTCGCGCCGGTGCCGCCGCCGAGGTTGGCGACGCCGCCGTTCGTGCCGTTGACGCACCAGATGCAGCCGGCGACGTTCATCGCGGCGATCGCGATGCCACCGTTGCCGTTGGTCGCGTTCTGGAACGAGATCGCGGTCAGCACGCGGCCGGTCTGCGACGACAGGTCGATGGTGCGTTCGGTCAGCGACAGGTTGGCGCCGAGGTTGGCCGAATCGGTGTCCTGCGTGCCCGGCAGCGCGCCGCCGAACCAGTCGCCGCCCGTGACGGTCGCGACGTAGGGCGCGCCGCTCTGGAAGGCGAACTCGACGTCGAACGAACCGCCGCCGTTGCTGATCTGGAACAGCAGCGTCGCTTCGGACGTCGCGTCGAGCAGGATCTTGTCGGCGAGCGTGGTGGTCTGCGGCGTCGTCTGGTCGACGTTCAGGAGCCAGGTCGGCTGGATGCCGATCGCATCGCCGTCGACCGTCAGGTCGAACACGCGGTTGCCGTTGTCGACCGTGTTGCGGTTGCCGAGGTGGACGATGTCGAGCGCGTTGGCGGTGGTGACGAACGCGTACTTCGCCAGCGTCGGGTTGGTCGGCACGCCCGCCGAGAAGTCGAGGCCGCGATCCGAGATCGAACGGTAGCCGTTCGGCGCGTCGGGCTGGCCCGCTTCACCGGCATGGACGATGCCGTTGAAGTTGTAGTTCAGCGGGATGTGGTTGACGAGCGGCGGCTGCGGCGCGTAGTCGAAGTTGCAGGCGAGGATCGCGTAGCCGGCATTGGTGTTCGAACGGTTGCTGAACGTGATGTCGGTGACGACCTGGCCGACGAACGCCGCCATCGGGATGCGGCCTTCGGTGACCGACAGGTTGTTGCCGATCGAGGCCGAGTCGACGTTCTGCGTGCCCGGCAGCGTGCCGCCGAACCAGTCGCTGCCCGACAGCGTCGTCGTGAAGGTGCCGCCGCCGACGAACGTGAAGGTCACGTCGAACGCGCCGCCGCCGTTGCTGATCTGGTAGAGGAAGCCGACCTCGGTCGAGGCGGCGATCGGCAGCGGCGTGCCGAGCGTGGTGGTCTGCGGGCCGGTCTGGTCGGAGTTCGGCAGCCAGGTCGGCTGGATGCCGATGTTGTCGCCGTCGACGGTCGCGTCGAACGCCCACTGGCCGCCGCTGACGGTGTTGCGGTCGCCGAGGTGCACGATGTCGAACACACCCGGCGTCGCGATCAGCGAGTAGTTGTTGAGGATCGGGTCGTTCGGGACGCCGGCCTGGAAGTCGAGGCCGCGGTCGGAGATCGACCGGTAGCCGAGCGGGTCGTCGGGCAGGCCAGCTTCCCCGGCGTGGACGATGCCGTTGAAGTTGTAGTTCAAGGGCACGGGGATGCTCTGCGCCGTGATGGCGCCGGCGCCCACGAGGACCGCGGCGAGGGTGGTGAGGGGGGATCTCATTGAGGTGGCTCTTTGCGCGTGAGGTTGCAAGGCACCGATCGGGAAGCGGCGACGTGGCCGTCTCCCGCCGGCTGGAACACCGTAGCTGGCGAGGCGCGTCGCACAACCACCTCGGTCAGGCGATCCCGGCGAGGGCCTTTGCCGCGGCGCTGCGAACCCTATGCTGCGACGCCGCGCGCCCGCCCCGCCCCGTCGCCTCATGCTCCGCACCCTCACGCTCGCCGTGGGCCTGTTCGCCGCTGGCTCTGCCGCGGCCCAGAACACGGTCCAGATCCCGCTGGCCTACAACTGGAACGGCATCGCGCACGCCGGCGAAACCGGCCAGCCGGACGCGCCGAACGGCTTTCGCAGCATTTCCGATCGAGCGCTCGATTTCACGGCCGGCGTGCCGTCGGCGCCGGTGTTCCAGCGGTTCGCGATGGTCGCGACCGCCGGCGCGCTCGACATGGTGCTGCTGGGCAACCGCAACACCGTCGACGGCGGCAACTGGGTGTTCGACGGGGTGCCGGACGGCGACAACATCGGCATCCAGCCGTCGTGGCTGGCGAACGTCAACCTCGCCGGACCGCAAGCGACCATCCTGGCGACGCCGATTCCGATCGGGCTGCAATCGACGGCGAGCGTGCTGTTCCACGTCAGCAACGGCGGCGGCAGCTGCGACGTGACGTTCACCTACCAGAGCGGCCACACCAGCGTGCACACGATCTCGGCGCCGGACTGGTTCGGCGGCAGCTACGCCGGCCGCCAGGACACCGACCGCGCCAACCCCGGCGCCAACCTCAACCTCGTCGAGGCGACGATCGGCCTGTCGGCGGACGTCGGCGAGTCGCTGGTCCGCATCACGTTCGGCAACCGCTCCAACGCCAACGCCGACTACGGCATCTACGGCGTCAACGTCGAGGCCGCGCCGACGCCGTCGCTGATCAACCACATCCCGCTGCACTGCAACTGGAACGGCATCGTGCACGCCGGCGAGGCGCAGCAGCCCGACGCGCCGAACGGCTACCGCTCGATCGGGACGCGCGGTCTCGACTTCACGCTCGGCGTGCCGGCGACGACGCCGTTGCCGGACTTCCAGATCGTCGCGGTGCCCGGCGCGCTCGACATGGTGGTTCTCGGCAACCGCAACACCACGGCGAACGGTGCGGTGCCGTTCGACCCGGCGCCCGACGGCGACGACCTCGGCGTGCAGCCGGCGTGGTTGCCGAACCCGGATCTGACGGGGCCGCAGACGACGACGCTGGCGCAGCCGATCCTGCTCGACGGCGCCTCGTCGGCGCGGCTGCTCTTCCAGGTGACCCAGGGCGGCGGCGCGTTCGACGTCACGTTCACGCTGATCGGTGGCTCGATCACGGTCACGCTCGCCGGGCTCGACTGGGTCGGCGGCAGCTTCCTCGGCACGGCGGGCACGGACCGCGCCCTTGCCGGCGTGCCGCTGCGCATCGAGGACGCGACGATCGATCTGTCGGCGGCGGCCGGCTACGTGCTGACCGCGATCACGTTCGCCAACCGCTCGAACCTCGACGGCGCGGTCGGCATCCTGGCGATGAACGTCGCCGGCTGCCTCGCCTGCCCGCATGCCGGCGGGCCGGTCGACCTCGGCGGCGGCGCCGGGCCGCTGCTGACGACCACCAGCACGGGCCACCTCGGGCTGGCGATGACGTGGCAGCTGCAAGGCGCGACGCCGAGCACGCCGTTCGGCCTGTTCGCGGTCAGCATCGAGCCGCCGACGACCCTGCCGCTCGCCCTGCTGTGGCCGGGTTGCGCGAGCTCGCTGCACGCCACCAACGCGCTCGCGCTCGGTGCGGGCGTCGATGCGCTCGGCGCGGCCACGTTCACGATCCCGGCCCAGACCAACGCCGCGCTGTGTGGCCTGCCGCTCACCGCGCAGTACGTCGAGTTGTCCGCGGCCGTCTGTCCGTTGCTGCTCAGCAACGCCATCACCATCACGATCGGGAACTGACCATGACCACGACCACCCTCGGCCTGCCCGGCTTCGGCCTCGGCCGCATCGTGCTCGCCGTCGCGGCGACGTTCGGCGTCGGCGCGGCGCAGAACCACTCGCCGACGGCGCCGACCATCACCGAGCCGGCCTACGCGAACATCGTCGTCAACCCGAACGACGTGCACATGGAGACCGGTCCGTTCAGCGATCCGGATCCGGCGGACACGCACCTGGCGACCGACTGGGAGATCTGGACGCTGGCGCCGCTGCAGCGCGTCTGGGCGACGCTGAACATCACCGGTTTCGAGCGCGTCCACACGCACCTCGGCGACGGCGTGTTCGAGAACTCGCACGCCGGCTGGCACCGGCTGTTCGCCGACACGCAGTACAAGCTGCGCGTGCGGCACCGCGACAGCAGCGGCGATCCGGCGACCGAGTGGAGCGCGTGGAGCGAGCGGCCGTTCGGCACCGGGCCGGCCGGCACCAAGGAGCCGCTGCTGATCGAGGACGTCGACGACGCACCGGGGCCGATCTGGGTCGACCTCAACGGCACGCCGATCGACCTGCCGACCGGCAACCCGAACCCGATGCTGCGCGTCGAGAGCGACACGCACTGGCTGATGCTGCGCATCGATGGCGCGACCGGCCCGGGCAACGCCGTGACCAACCCGATCGCGCTGCCGGCGCATCGCCCGGTGCGCGTCGCGGTGCGCGCCGGCAACCCCGGCGGCCATCTCGTGCTGCCGGCCAGCACGCTGCGCGGTTTCGTCCACGACTGCGAAGGCTTCGTCGTGCACCTGCCGGCGATCGACCTGCCGCCCGGCGGCGGCATCGACTTCTGGGTCAGCCAGGCAGGTGCGACCTACGTCGGCAGCGCGACCGGCTACGTGCCGGACTGGACGACGCTGGCGCGCGGTGCACCGCAGCCCTGGCGGGCGCTCGAGCCCGGCTACGTCGTCGACGTCATCGCCGACGGCCTGCAGATGCCGGTGAACATCGCGTTCGTGCCGAACCCCGGCACGGCGCCCGGCGATCCGAAGTTCTACGTCGCCGAGCTCTACGGCGCGATCAAGGTCGTCACCAACGACGGCAGCGTGCTGACCTACGCCAGCGGCGTGCTCAACTACGCGCCGTCGGGAGTCTTCCCCGGCAGCGGCGAGCAGGGCCTGACCGGCCTCGCCGTCGATCCGGTGTCCGGCGACGTGTTCGTCGGCCACCTGTGGATGAGCGGCGGCCAGACCTCGCCGCGCATCACGCGCTACACCAGCACCAACGGCGGCCTGACGTCGTCGTCGCATTCGGTCGTGCTCGACATGCCGGGCGAGGTGCAGGGGCAGTCGCACCAGATCTCGTGCCTCGAGATCGTCAACGGCCAGCTGTTCGCGCACATGGGCGACGGCTTCAACGCCAACACCGCGCAGAACCTCGGTTCGTACCGCGGCAAGATCCTCCGGCTCAACCTCGACGGCACGCCGATCCCGAGCAACCCGTACTACAACGGCGGCACGGTCGATGCGCGCGACTACGTCTACTGCCAGGGCGTGCGCAACCCGTTCGGCGGCGCGTGGCGCGCCGCGGATGGCCAGCGCTATTGCGTCGAGAACGGGCCGACCGTCGACCGCATGTCGCGGCTCGTCATCGGCCGCAACTTCGGCTGGAACGGCAGCGACGCGAGCATGGCGAACTTCGCGATCCACAACTGGTCGCCGTCGTGCGGCCCGGTCAACCTCGCGTTCGTCCAGCCGGCGACGTTCGGCGGCAGCGGCTTCCCGGCCGGCAAGCAGGACCACGCGTTCGTCACCGAGTCGGGCGCGACCTACGCCGAGGGCTCGCAGGCGATCGGCAAGCGGATCAGCGAGTTCGTGCTCGACGGCAACGGCAACAAGGTCAGCGGGCCGGTGCCGTTCGTCGAATACGTCGGCGACGGCTTCGCGACCGCGGCGGGGCTGGCGGCCGGGCCCGACGGCGTCTACTTCACCGAGTTCTACCGCGACCTCGGCAACACCGGCCCGACCAACGTCGGCGGCCGCGTGCTGCGCATCGCCTACGGCGACGCCTCGGACTGCGACCACAACGGCCTGCCGGACACCTGCGAGATCGCCGAAGGCGCGCCCGACCTCGACGGCAACGGCGTGCTCGACCGCTGTGATCCGCTTGCCGAGGATGCCGCGGTGCTGTCGATGGCCACCGGCGGGTTGATCTCGTTCACGCTGCGCGCCGGCGCCGCGCACGCCAACCAGCCGTACCTGCTGCTCGGTTCGTGGAGCGGCACCTCACCGGGCACGGTGTTCGGCAGCGTGCTGCTACCGCTGAACTCGGCCGGTGACCCGTGGTTCGAATTGACCGCGCAGGTGTTCAGCACCGCGATCCTGCAGAACACCGCTGGCACACTCAACGGTGCCGGCGCGGCGCAGGCGGGGCTGTTCGTGCCGCCGCTCGGCATCCTGATCGGGCTGCAGATGCACCACGCGTTCCTGGTCGCCGACCAGCAGACGCTGGCGATGGTATTCGCGAGCAACGCGGTGCCGCTGCTGCTGGTGCCCTGACGCGGGGGGGCCAGTAAGTGCCGGTCGCGCCGCAGCGGGGCCGGATGCGTTGTCCCCGCGGCGTCAGG
>CAYMRG010000300.1:0-6658 GCA_964392555.1 uncultured candidatus Brocadiaceae bacterium | reverse complement strand
GGGCGTGTCGGCCGTGGCCGGGCGGCCCCCGGAGTGGGCGCAGCGACGCATCGCGGCCGCGCGGGCGCGCCGCCCACGTTGGCGGGAGACGTAGACCGAATTGGCCGAAGTGCCGAGGCGCGTCGCGAGGGCGGCCGCCGGAACCGTGTCGCCCGCTTCGAGGTCGGCGTACAGCACGTCGCGCTGCCGCGGCGGCAGGCTCTCGATGCAGCGATAGAGATCCGCGATCAGCCGCGTGCGGTCCTTTGGCGACGTGGCGGCCGGCAGTGGCAGTTCCAAGCGATCGAGGTTGCTGCGGGGTTCGTCACGCCGGCGCCGCCGCTGCTCGAGATGGCGGATGGCGCAGTTGCGGGTGATCACGGCGAGCCACGCGCGGAGCGTGCCGCGGGTCGCGTCGAATCGGCGCGCACCGAGCCAAACGCGAACGCTCGCGATGCTCATCACCTCATCCAGTTCCAGCTCGTCGAGCATCTTGCCGAAGGCGCGCCGCAGGTGGACTCTCACGATGGCTCCGTGGTCGCCGAAGAGTCGCTCCAGCCCTGCCGTCTCGCCGGCCACCAGCAGTTCCACCGTGGTCCGGTCGCGCGCGGCGCGGTCAGGCTCTTCGTTCGGCTCTACCACAGCTAGTACCCGCGGACCTTACCAGGATTCCTGCCCGGGCTGTGCGTTCTGTGCGGGAACATCGCGTCGCGCGGATGGCCAGGGCGCGACCGTCAGGGCAAGGGATGGGATTCGCAAAGGTCTTGAACGGTCGGCCGGAAGCGTTCCGGGTCGCCGCCGCGGACCAGGCCGACGATGACGTCGGCCACCGCCTTGATCTGGTCCCTGCCGAATCCGCGCGAGGTTACGGCAGCCGTGCCCAGCCGCAGCCCCGACGTCACCATCGGCGGCCGCGGATCGCCTGGGATCGCATTCTTGTTGACCGAGAGTCCGGCCAGCAGCGCCCGTTCCTCGACCGCGGCGCCGGTGACGTCGGTCTTGCGCAGGTCGACCAGCACGATGTGGTTGTCGGTGCCGCCGGTGACGATGTCGAGGCCCTGGGCGATCAGGCATTCCGCCAGCCAGGCGGCGTTCTGCTTGACGCGGAGCTGGTAGGTGCGGAACTCGGGCTGCAGCGCCTCGCCGAACGCCACCGCCTTGCCGGCGATCTGGTGCATCAGCGGGCCGCCCTGGCCGCCCGGGAAGACCGAGGAGTTGATCTGCTTGGCGAACTCCTTCTTCGCCATGATCATGCCGCCGCGCGGGCCGCGCAGCGTCTTGTGCGTCGTCATGGTCACGACGTCCGCGATGCCGAACGGGCTCGGCACGACGCCGGCGGCCATCAGGCCGGCCGGGTGCGCGATGTCGGCCATCAGCAGCGCGCCGGCTTCGTGTGCGATCGCGGCGAAGGCGCGGTAGTCGATGTCGCGCGCGTAGCTGCTGCCGCCGGCGATCACGACCTTGGGCTGGTGTTCGCGAACGATCCTGCGGACCTCGTCCAGGTCGATGCGGCCGGACTCGTCGACGCCGTATTGGCGCGCGGCGAAGAAGATCCCGGTGTGGCTCTTGTCGTGGCCGTGGGTCAGGTGGCCGCCGGCCTTCAGCGACATGCCGACGATGCGCCCGCCGGGTCCGGCGAGCGCCATCAGCGTCGCGAGGTTGGCGGTCGTGCCCGAGTGCGGCTGCACGTTCGCGTCGTCGGCGCCGGCGAACAGCTTGATCGCCCGCTGCCGCGCCAGCTCCTCGATGCCGTCGGCGACCTCGCAACCGCCGTAGTAGCGGCGATTGGGGTAGCCCTCGGCGTACTTGTCGGTGATCCGGCTGCCGCACGCCTCGCGAACGGCCGCCGAGCAGTGGTTCTCGGAAGCGATCAGCGTCAGCGTCCGGCTCTGGCGGCGGTCTTCGCGCTGCAGCCACGCGGCGACCTCGGGGTCCTGACTGCGCAGGGGACTCGGTTGCGTGTCGACGTTGCTCACGCCGGGAACTTACGCATTCCGCGGTCCGGCGGCCAGAGCATGCCGTGCGCGGCGGGGCCGGGCTGCGCGGTTGCGCGGGCCGTTCGGCCCAGCGGCGCGGTGGCCCAGCGGCGCGGAGGCCGTGGCCGAGCGGCCTGACCCGGGGGGCGAAAAATGCGCGGCTGGAGCCTGCATGTCCGCCGGCGGTGGTGTTCAATCCCCGCTCGTTCGATCGAGCGCGGCCAGGACCACGAGGTGTGGCGATGCCGGCGCTCGTACGGACGCCGGAGCCGCCCGCATTGAGCACACCGCAGAAGGATCTTCGCGCCTGGACCGTTCGTGACAGTTTCGAGCTCTACCAGCTCGGCGCCTGGGGCGGCGATGCCTACGCGATCAACGAGCGCGGTGACCTGATCGTCCAGCCGATGGGCAAGACGGGGCCGAAGTTCTCGCTGCCCGAACTGGTCGAGGATCTGCGGAGCCGCGGCATCGAGCTGCCGGTCCTGCTGCGCATCTCGGACATCCTGCAGCAGCGCGTCGCGGCGCTGGCCGGCGCGTTCCGTCGGTCGATCGACGAGTGCGGCTACAAGGGGCGCTACCGGCCGGTGTTCCCGATCAAGGTCAACCAGCAGCGCGACGTCGTCGAGGAGCTGGTCGACTTCGGCAAGGACTACTCGCTCGGCCTCGAGGCCGGCAGCAAGCCCGAGCTGCTCGTGGTGCTCGCGCACATGACGAACCCGGACGGGCTCGTCATCTGCAACGGCTACAAGGACGTCAGCTTCATCGAGACCGCCATGCTGGCGCAGAAGATGGGGCTCTACACGATCATCGTCGTCGATCGCTTCGAGGAGCTCGAGACGGTGATCGCGGTCAGCAAGCGCCTCGAGCTGCGGCCGCACATCGGCGTGCGCGCCAAGCTCGCCAGCCGCGGCGCCGGCAAGTGGCAGGAGTCGGGCGGCGAGAAGTCGAAGTTCGGCCTGACCTCGGCCGAGATCGTCGCCGTCGTCGAACGGCTGCGCGAGGTCGGCATGCTCGACTGCCTCGAGCTGCTGCACTTCCACATCGGCAGCCAGATCACCGCGATCCGCGCGATCAAGGACGCGCTGAAGGAGGCGACGCGCTTCTACGCCGAGCTGCACGACCTCGGCGCCGGACTGCGCTTCATGGACGTCGGCGGCGGCCTCGCGGTCGACTACGACGGTTCGCAGACCAACTTCCACAGCTCGGCGAACTACTCGCTGCAGGAATACGCCAACGACGTCGTGTTCGCCGTGCAGCAGGCGTGCGACGAGAAGGGCATCGCGCACCCGGACATCATCAGCGAGTCGGGCCGGGCGCTGACCGCACACCACGCGATCCTGGTGTTCGACGTGCTGGGCGTGTCGAAGCAGGCGGTCGAGCTGCCGAAGGACGCCGAGAAGCACGAGGACAGCACCATCGCCAACATGGTGCAGATCCTGAAGGACGTCTCGCTGAAGAACTTCCAGGAGAGCTACCACGACGCGCTGCAGCTCAAGGAAGAGGCGATCAGCCTGTTCAACCTCGGCTACCTCGACCTGAAGGGCCGCGCGATCGCCGAGAACCTGTTCTGGGCGATCTGCGACCGCATCCGCCTGATCGTCAACACGCTCGACTACGTGCCGGACGAGCTGCAGGGCCTCGAGCGCGCGCTGGCCGACACCTACTACTGCAACTTCTCGGTGTTCCAGTCGGCGCCCGACCACTGGGCGGTGAAGCAGCTGTTCCCGACGATGCCGATCCACCGGCTGCAGGAGCGGCCGACGCGGCGCGCGATCCTCGCCGACCTGACCTGCGACAGCGACGGCAAGGTCGACAAGTTCATCGACCTCCGCGACGTCAAGAGCGTGCTCGAGGTGCACCCGATCACGCCGGGCAAGGCCTACTACATGGCCATGTTCCTGGTCGGCGCCTACCAGGAGATCCTCGGCGATCTGCACAACCTGTTCGGCGACACCAACGCGATCCACATCTCGATGGACGAGCAGCACGGCTACCGCATCGAACGCGTCATCGAGGGCGACTCGGTGACCGAGGTGCTCGGGTACGTGCAGTACGACAAGCAGGACCTGATCCGCCGCATGCGCGGCCGGCTCGAGTCCTCGGTGCGCGCCGGCATGCTGAACATGCGCGACTCGGCGCAGTTGATGCGGCGCTACGAGGAGGGACTCGCCTCCTACACCTACCTCGCCGACGACGACCGCGAGGTCGGCACGGGCGACGGGCCCGTGCTGCAGCCGCCGGCCGCCCAGGCCAGCGACGCACCGTCGCTCCATGATTCCACGGTGCCGCCGGCGTGATCCGTGCGGCGCGCGCACCGATGACCGAGCGGTGCGCGCGGCTTTCGAATGTCTCCGGTCGGTCGAATTGTCCGCCGCGGACCGTTGCGGCGTCGAATGTCGTCATCTCCGATGCATGCCGCAGTATTCGTCGATTTCGAGAACCTGTTCCTGTCCCTGAAGAACCGCGAGGAGTTGACCGGACACCGCATCCGCGACCTCTGCGTCGGCATCCTCGAGAACCTGAAGGAGCGCATGCGCGCCGAGAAGGCGCCGATGGTGTTCGGTCGCTCGTACGCGGCGTTCGACACCTACCCCGGCATGGAGGTCGCGCACGACCTCGCGCTGATGGGCTTCGACCCGCAGTACGTGCTGGTCGGCCACGCGGGCAAGAACTCCGCCGACGTGCAGCTCGCCTGCGACGTGTGCCGTGTGCTCTACCGTCGGCCGGACATCGACGAGCTGGTGATCGTCTCCGGTGACCGCGACTTCATCCCGATCGCGCGGCAGGTGCTCGAGGAGAACCGGGAGCTGCGGGTGGTCGCGATCCCCGACAGCACCAGCGGCGACCTGCGGATGCGCGTCGGCGCCGAGCGGTTCTGGAACGCGCTCGACCTGATCGGCGCGGGCGAGCGGAACGGCAAGCGGGGGCCGGTCCCCGGCGCAGCGCGGCCGGCCGTGCTGGCCGCGGTCGGCGAACCGGCGATGGTCGCCGAGGGCGCGGAGGGCGAGCTGACCGGCGAAGCTGCCGAGCGGGCGAACGACGACCGCGCCACCAAGGCGCGCGCGGCGATCGTCGGCCACATTCCGGTGACGTGGCGCACGGCCGACGAGCTGCCGGCCGACGACGTCGCCGAGCGGCTGAACCAGTGCGTCGACCTGATCCTGCGCTCGCAGGTCCGTCACGGCAGCAGCGAGGTTTGGCTGTCGCCGTTCCTCAAGGGGCCGATGAGCCAGCACTTCAGCGGCCTCGTCCATCCCGAACGGCGCGCGCTCGTCAACGAGCTGCGCCACCGCGGCGTGATCCGGATCGAGGAGCGCGAGAACCAGTACGCCGACCACCCCTACTCGGTCATCGTCCTCGACAGCGCCCACCCGATGGTGGTGGCCGCCGTCGAGCGGGCCAAGAAGCGCGACGAGCCGAAGTGACCCCGAGTCGTCCATGACCAACCCCAACCTTCGCCTGCTCGCCGCAGGCCTCGTCGCCGCCGCGTCGCTGCGCGGGCAGTCCTATTCGGACCTCGTCGACGTCCGCAATCCCTCGCTGCCCTACACGAACCTGCTCGAATTCGAGGCCGGCGGCATCGGCACGATGGCCCGCACCGAGGATCCGACGGTCGGCCTGCAGGACGACCTGAGCTGGGACGGCCACGCCTACTACCGCAACGAGGAGTTCGGCGGTCGCAGCGGCACGCTCGAGGGCTACGCCGGGCGCGACGGCCTCTACGCCGGCTACTACAACGGCAAGCTGATCGGCCGCGATTCGCTGACGCGCTTCGAGGTCCACGCGCGGCCGTGGCGGTTCTTCCGCGATGGCGCGTACCGCGGCAGCAACTTCGTCCCGAACGGCCTCTACGAGGGCAACGACTGGGAAGGCTACGTCGGCTTCGGCCGCGAGGCGCAGGAAGGCCTCTACATCGAGCTGGGGCCGTTCTACCGCCATCTCGGTTTCCAGCGCAGCGACCTGACGCCCTCGCCCAGCGAGTTCACGATCCCGACTGGCTACACGGCCTACGGCGGCCGCGTCTACCTCGAGCAGAACACGCTGCAGATGGACCGTCGGATCGGCATCCCGACCTCGGGCTTCCTGTTCACGGCGATCGGCGAACGCGAATGGAACAGCAGCGACGGCTTCGTCGGCAGCAGCGTGTTCGCCACCGAGCTGCCGAGCGCGGTCTGGCGCGTGCGCGGCCGGCTCGAGTGGTACGTGCCCTCGAGCGAGTCCGCGACCTGGGAGATCTTCGCCCGCGGCGGCTGGAACGACGAGACCGACCGGGTCGAGAACTCCGATTCGCAGCGACCGCTCGGCAGCCAGTGGGCCGATGGCCAGCTGCGCATGCGGCTCGCGCTCGGCCGCTCGTGGACGCTGACGCCGTTCGTCGAAGGGCAGTACTCGCAGGTGCCCAACGAGACCGGCGAGGTCAACAAGCGCAAGTTCTTCTTCGGCGGCGGCGCCGAGACCTACCTGCACCTGTCCGACGAGATCGCGCTGCACGCGTGGTACTCGTACATGGGCAACGAGAGCCGGCCGTCGATCCGCATCGACCAGGACGTGCACGCCGAGCACATGTTCTATGTCGGGATGGTGCTCCGCTTTGGCTCCCAGCGTCGCTGACAGCCGAGCGCGCCGCTTTCGCCGTCCTGCGGCGTCGGGCGACCCGAAGCGTGCTCGGCGGGGCGAAGGCCCCGCCTCCGCGCGGCTTCGGG
>CAYMRG010000299.1:0-6704 GCA_964392555.1 uncultured candidatus Brocadiaceae bacterium | reverse complement strand
CCAGATCGGTCGCCTCCTTGATGCGGAGCTTGGCGTCTTCGAAGCGATCCATCCGGGTGGGTACCTGCAGGGCGGCTGCAGGAATGGCGGAGTTGGGTTGGACTTTCCTGGGGTTGGCGCGGCAACTTCGGCTGGCGGGCGGCCAGGCGTTCCGCGGTTGCGCTGGAGCGGCTTTCGGCGTCGGTGCGACGCAAACAACCGGCCCATGCGAACGGCGGATCGCGGAGAAGGGTAGCCCGACGACGGCGCCGCGGCGGCGGTTCGCCACCGAAACCCGACGTTCGGTGTGCAGGCGCCCGTCCGGTCGCGAGTTGCCGACGGGCACCGGCGTCCTCTGGACGCCGCGGCCCGAGCTGCGTGAACCGTGGCATCCCGTCGGGCCAACGGCCCGACGCAATGCAACTCGCAGCTTCGACACCCTGCAACGGAACGGAAACCTGGCCCACCGTAGCGGCCAACTCCGAACCTAGAACGCCCCCTGCTTCGCGTGCCCTGCGGATGGCGCCGCCCTCGGGGGCCCAGCCTGCCGGGTTGTTTCGTTGTGGATCCCGGGGACGCTGCGAACGGTGGAACCCCTCCTTGTAGCATCCTGTCGGTGCTTGTCAAGCCGCGCCCCTGCGACCCTGCACCCATGGGCCGCGCGCCATCGCAAGCCCGGCGTCACGCCGGGACCAGGTCGCGCCAGAGCCGCACGAGATCGGCCGGCGCCAGCTGCTCTGCGCGCAGGGTCGCGCGCGCCTCCGCCAGGTGCGGCGGCTGCCTGCCGATCGCCGCGGCGGCGCGGGCCAAGGTCGTGCGCAGCACCTTGCGCCGCTGCTGGAACAGCGCTCGCACGAACTGCGCAAATTCGCGTCGCGCGGCGCCATCGGCCAGCGCTGGCGCCAGATCGGCACGCCGGTCGAGTTGCAGCACGGCGGACACGACCTTCGGCCGCGGCCGGAACACCTGCGGCCCCACCTCGCGCAGCAGCGCGGTGGCGAACACCGACTGGACGCAGGCGGACAGGCCGCCGTAGTCCGGGCTGCCGACGCGCGCAGCGGCGCGCTCGGCCATCTCCTTCTGCACGAGCAGGATCGCCCGGTCGGGCGATGGCTCGAGCGTGGCCAGTTCGGCGAGCAACGGCCCGGCGACGGCATACGGCAGGTTGGCGACCACCAGGAACCGCCCGCCGCGCGCGCGCGCCGCGGCGCCGGCCGCCGCGATCTCGCCGACCAGCGTGCGGCCCGGCCCGCCGAGCGCATCGGCGTGGACGAAGGCGACGTTCGGCGCCTCGGCGAGCGCCCGCCGCGCGATCGTCAGCAGGCGCGCGTCGATCTCGACGCCGAGCACCTGGCCGGCGCGCTCGGCCAGTTCGCGGGTCAGGAAGCCGAGCCCGACGCCGATCTCGACCACGGTGTCCGCGGCGGTCGCACCGGCCTGTTCGGCGAGCCACCGGTGCAGCGTCGGGTCGAGCAGGAAGTTCTGGCCGAGCGCGCTGCTCGGCCGGAAGCCGAGTGCCGCCATCTCGGCGAGGTAGTGCTGGAACGACTCGCGCTCGGCCATGGCATCAGCCCTTTGCCGCGCCGAGTTCCGTGCGCAGCAGATCGACGAGCGCGCCGCGCAGTGGCGCGCCGCGATGAACGGCAGAGTTCCAGGCCGTCGTCCAGACCGCCGCCAACGCGGCGCGATGGCGATCGCGGCGCAGGAACCGGCGCACCTGCTCGAGGTCGGCCGGCGTCGGCACGGCGTCGCTCGCCAGCAGATCGACCAGCAGGTCGCGCGGCGAGGCGACGACCCGCAGGCCGGTGCGCGGCCGTCGGTCGCCGGCCGGCACGACCTGGATGCGCTCGAACATCTGCGACAGGAAGTCCGCGCCGACCACTTCGTGCGGCACGTAGCGGCCGCCGGCCGCGATCGCGAAGCTCAACGGCAGCAGGCCACCCGCCCCCTGCCAGACCGCCAACGCCGGCGTGGCCAGCGCGCGCTCGTGGTTGCGACCCGGCGAACCGGCCGGATCGAGTTCGTCCTGCGACCAGTCGGCCGGCACCGATTCGGTCCATTCGCTGACGTTGCCGACCAGGTCGTAGGGATGGTTGGAACCCGTGCGCCGCCCGGACTCGAAGGTGCCGACCGGCACCGTCTCGCCGAGCCCGAGCTCGCTGGTGTTGGCGCGCGTCGGATCGACCCGGTCGCCCCACGGAAACGCGTTGTGACGGTTGTTGGTTGCCACGAGCAGCCATTCGTCGCTGCGCGGCAGGCGCCCGAACCGCCACCGGGCGAAGGCCCGCGCCTGCTCCAGGTCGACGCCGGCCACCGGCCGCGCATCGTCGCCATCCGCGGCGAGCGGCGCGCCGAGGCCGCGCCCGGCCGGCGACGCCGCGAACTCGCGCCAGTCGCTACAGGTCGCCTCGAAGCGATCGACGAACAGCACGACGCTGCGGCCATCGACCGCGAGGTCGAACAGCACGAAGTCGCGCAGCGAGCCGAACCGTCCCCGCCGCGGCGGACAGCCGCCGTCGGCGGCGGCATCGGGCGAGCAGGCGGCGGCGAGCACCCCGAGCAGGAGCAGCAGCGATCGCCGTGGCGCCGCCGCGCGCCGCACCGTGCTCAGCGCTCCTGCACCAGCAGGATCTCGACGCGCCGGTTCTTCGACCGGGCGGCGTCGTCGTTGCCCTGGACGGCGGGCCGGTACTCGCCGAAGCCCGCGACGCTGACCTGGTCCGCCTGCAGGTGGGCATCATGCGTCAGGTAGTCGGCGACGGCGAGCGAGCGCTCGACCGACAGGCGCAGGTTCGTGCCCCAGTTGCTGTGCGTGATCTGCACGTCGTCGGTGTGGCCGTCGACGCGGATCTTGCGGCCCTGCAGCGATCCGGCCAGCTCGCTCAGCGTGCGCTTGCCCTGCTCGGTCAAGGTCGCCTGACCCGACGCGAACAGCACGCCGCCCGCGACGCGGAACGCCATGCCCTCGGGCGTCGACACCAGCTCGACACCGTTGCTCGCCGCCGGCGTGCCGGCCCCGTACTTGGCCAGCAGGTCGCCGATCTTCTTCTTCTGTTCGTCGATCCAGGCCGCGTCGGCGGCGCGCTTGCTGAGGTCGGAGATCTCCGCCTGCAGGCGCTCGTTCTCGAGCGCCAGCGCCTTCTGCGACGCCGACATCTCGGCCATCTGGTGCTGCAACGTCTCGTTGGCGCTGACGACCCGGCGATGTGCCTCGGGACTCACGCAAGCGGCCGACGCGAACAACAGCGCGGCCAGCGTCAAGGTGTACTTCATGGGGTGCCCCCTCGCGTCTTCGTAGTGGCTCACGGCGACCGCCGACCGGTGGCGGTCACGCCGCGCGGAAGGTAGCAGCGCCCGCTGCCAAAAGCTACCGCGGGCCCCAGGGGAGCGGGTTCGGCAGCCCGGCGCGGGACGTTCGCCCGGCGAACGCGCGAGATGGCGCGGCGCAGCAGCCGATCAGGACCAGTCCAGGCTGGACCAGACGCAGCGTGATGGGCCGCCCGCTGGACCGGTCGACCAGCGACCGGCCCGCGCGACCCGATAGCGGACTACTTCTTCTCTTCGGCGAACGCCGACGTGAGGAAGTTGTCCTTCGGGTTGGTCTCCTTGACGATCGAGTAGCAGATCAGCAGGCCCCAGATCATCACCAGGGCGCCGACCACGGCGAACGCCGTCACCCAGCCGGGTTCGCGGCTCGCAGCGACCGGGGCAGCGACGGCCGCCGCGGCGCGGGGCGCGCGCGTCGTCCGCTCGCGGGCCGTCGCCTTCGTCACGACCTCGTCGTCGTCGGCGAGCAGCGTGTCCTCGTCGGAGATCTGCTCGGTGACCATGCCGGTGTCGTCCTCGAGCGAATCGGCGAACGACAGTTCGGACTCGCCGTCGGCCTTGACCGACAGCGCTGCAATGTCCTCGCGACGGAACTTCATCGAATCGCCGTCGCGGAAGGCGCGGATCTCACCCTCGGACACGAGCTTCTTCAGCTCTTCGCTGCGCATCTTCAGCTCGCGCAGAGCCTTCTCGAACGAAAGAAAATCGTCGCTGTGGTCGGGCACGGACTACCTCGGATTGGGGATCGCGGCCGCCGCGCGGCCCGCGTTCCAGGGATCAGGGGGAGAGTTTCGCGGTTGGGAACACGCGGTTGGGGAGAGGGGCCTTCCGACGTCGCGGCCGCGTGGCCGACGCCGGGGGTCGGAGAATCCTACCGCACGCCAGGCGATTGGGAAGCCACTACTTCGGCGTGCCCTGGCCCTCGAAGCCCATCTGCACGTCGCGATTGGGCCGTCCGCGCCGCTCGAACAGCTTGCGCAGGTCCTGGTATTGGTACTCGCTGTGGTCGTTGTAGCCCTCGAGCTTGAGGTCGAGGTCGATCCGCCGCGCCCCCACCAGCACCAGCCGCCGCTGCTCGCTGGACCCGCCGCGCGCCTCGTAGACGGCGAGCTGCCGGCTGGTCGTGTCGAGCAGGTAGAGCACCGATGTGCCGACGCCGTAGCTGCCGGTGACCGCGACGAAGCCGTTGCCACTGGCGGATTGGCCACCGTCCTCGGGCACCACCACCGCCGCCCCCGCCGCGGTCGGCGTCGGCTCGGGCGCCGGCGCCGGATTGGTCGGGCCGCGGCCTTGGGCCTCGACCGTGGCGCGCGCGGCGCCGGCGGGCGACACCGTGAACTGACCGAGCAGGAAGGCGACGCCGAACCCGGCGCCGAGCAGGAAGGTCTGTTGCCAGGACTTCATGAGGGGAGCGACATGCTAGCCGGATTTCTCACCGCCGCCACGGCCGGGCGCGCCGCGTTCGCCGCAACCGGGCGCGGCCTGGGCTGGCCGCCGGCGATGCCCTCACCGCCTGGTCGCCGGGCCACCGCCGTGCGCAGTCCCGCCCGGCGCGCCGAACCGCCCATGGCACAGGAACTCCAGCACCGCCCGGATCGGCGCCGCCGCCAGCACGATCCGCGTATGGCCGACCGGCAGCACGACCACGTCGGCGGCGCCGGCCAGCGTCGCCTCGGCGACCGCCACCGTGCCGTCGTCGTGCCCGGGGATCGCGCCGTTGCCGTCGCCGAGGTCGCCGACGATCGCTCCGGACCGTTCGGCGAACGGGATCGGCAGCCGGTGCAGCGGGTCGCCGGGCGACAGCTGCAGCGCCGCGCCGGTGCCCATCGCGAAGCGGAACACCCACCAATGCTTGCGCAGGTCGGCGAGGATCGCGCCGCGGTGTGGCGTGCCGAGGTAGACGCAGTGCGTCGGCGCGTGCGCATCGGGCCGCCGCAGGTAGTCCTCGACGACCAGACCGCCGAGCGAGTGCGCGACGAACGACAGCTCGTCGACCGGCCCGGCTGCGTAGATGCGATCGACGTAGCGCGCCAGCCGTTCGCTGAACTCCTCGACGCGGCCCGCCGTGCTCGGGTAGCCCGGGTTGTGGACCTCGTAACCGTGCGCCGCGAGCGTGCGCGCGAGCCGACCGAGCGCGGCCGACGTCCGCCACAGCCCGTGCTGCAGCACGACGACGCGCCGCTTGCCATCCGTGGGCGCATGCAGGTCCGGATGGTCGACGACGCCGCCGAGATTGATCGCGACGTCGAACGGCCACGGCACCGGATCGTGGCGCCAGACCATGACGACGAAGCCGAGGTGGGCGGCGAACAGCGACCAGCCGCAGCGGCGCAGCCAGCGCCGTCGTCGCCGCCGCGGCGCTACGTCAGCGACCATCGTCCGCCCCCGCCACGCCGCTGTGCAGCCGCGGCGCCGCCGGCAGCGCGCGCAGCACGGTCGCTTCGTGGGCCGCGAGTTCGGCGTGGCGCGCCGCGACCGCCGCCGGCGGCAGCACCGCGGCGGCGAGTTCGACGTAGAGCGGCGCGTGGCGCGCTTCGGCCGCGCACAGCTCGGCGTAGAACGCCGCGACCTCGGGCAGCGGCGCGCGGCAGGCCGCGGCGAGCAGCAGCATCCGTTCGTGCGAGCGCGCCTCGATGATCGCGGCGACCAGCAGTTCGTCGACCAGCCGTTCGGGCATCGTGCGGCGGACCGCGGCCTTGAGCCGCTCCGCGTAGGCCGACGGCGCCTGCGGCGCGAACGGCACGCCGCGGGACCGCAGCAACCGCAGCGTGCGTTCGAAGTGCACGAGTTCCTCGCGCGCCAGCTGCGACAGGCCACGCTGCGCGCGCGGCTCGGTCGGCACCCGGAACAGGAACGCCACCGCGGCGGCGGCGGCCTTCTTCTCGAGGTGCGCCTGCTCGACCAGCAACTCGTCGACCTGCGGCACCAGCCGCTCGGCCCACGCCGGCGGCGTGATGAACGGCAGCGGGGCGACGGCGACGTCGCGTTGGCGATCCTCGGACGGCATGCGGCCGCCGTTGTATCCGCCGACCGAGCCCGCGTCGCGCCGCGCGTGTCGGTCAGCGGCGCGGGGCGACCGCCTCGGCGACCGCGACGTCGGCGGCACGGCGCGTGCGCACCGCGGTAGCGTGGCGCGAGTCGTCGAGCAGCAGCCGGCTGCCGTCCCAGACGAACGACAGCACCTGCGCCCCGTCGCCATCGGGGCGCTGCACGGCGACGGCGGCGCGCCGCCCGCGCACCAGCCCGCTGAGCAGCGGCTGGCCGAGCCAATCCGCCTTCACCTGCACTTCGCCGAGCGCCCGCAGGGTCACGCCATCGAGGTCGCGGTCGACCACCGACAGGCGCCGCTGCAGCCGGGCGCGGTGCGCCGCGGTGGTCGCCGCGGCGAACGCCGCACC
>CAYMRG010000298.1:0-6736 GCA_964392555.1 uncultured candidatus Brocadiaceae bacterium | reverse complement strand
GGTTCGGCGAGGACAACCGCTGGTACAAGCTCGCGCGCGAGGTCAGCGCGGCGATCAGCCGCCAGGGCTTCACGATCATGACCGGCGGCGGGCCCGGCATCATGGAGGCCGCCAACCGCGGCGCGCGCGACGCCAAGGGCCTCAGCGTCGGCTGCAACATCACGCTGCCGCACGAGCAGCAGCCCAACCCGTATCTCGATCGCTTCGTCGAGTTCCGCTACTTCTTCGTCCGCAAGGTCATGCTGGTGAAGTACAGCTACGCCTTCGTCGTGATGCCGGGCGGCTTCGGCACGATGGACGAGCTGTTCGAGGCGGCGACGCTGATCCAGACGCGCAAGATCGAGCAGTTCCCGCTGGTGCTGATGGGCGTCGACTACTGGACGCCGCTGCTCGCGTTCCTGCGCGAGAAGATGGTCGTCGAACGCACGATCGACGCGGCCGACCTCGACCGCATCCTCGTCACCGACGACGTCGCCGAAGCGGCCGAGTACGTGCGCAAGGGCGCGGCGCCGCACCTGCGGCCGATGAAGAAGCCGACCGTGCTGCTCGGCGAGAAGGCACCGGCGCCGGCGACCGGCACGTCGTAGCACCGGGGCGCTCCGGCATCGCCTGCGTAGCCTCCCCGCGTTGCGGCGCCCCGGCAAGCCACTGAGCTTGGTCGCCCTGCGGGCGACCAAGCTCAGTGCCGCCAGACGAGCGACAGGCCGACACCGAAGTCGCTGGGTTCGCCGTCGTCGTCGAACGCCGCGACCGACGGCTCGAGCGTCAGGCCGCGCATGCCGAACAGGCCGTGCCGGTCCGGCGTGCCATGGTGCGCGTCGTAGACGACGTTGGTCAGCAGCACGCCGAGGAACGCGCCGAACGCGATGTCCGACGGCCAGTGCCGGTTCGCCTCGCTGCGGTCGATGCCGACGTAGGCCGCCGGCAGGTAGGCGAGGTAGCCGAGGTCGCCGACCCAGCCGTCGGCGAGGTCGCCGATGCGCCGCTGCAGGAACGCCGCCATCGCGAACGCGAACGACGTGTGGCCCGACGGGAACGACGACTTGCTGCTCTTGCCCGGGCGCTGCCGCCGCACCGTGTGCTTCAGCAGCTCGGTAGCGCCCTCGGTCAGCAGGAACGATTCGAACAGCACCGCCGTCGAATGGCCATCGTCGCCGTCGATCCATTCACCGATGCCGAGGCCGAGCGCGAGCGCCGCCAGCCCGGTAGCGGTGGCGTCGCCCTGCTTGGTGTCCCCCTGCGTGATCGACTGGTCCTCGAACGATTCCGCCTGCCAACGATGGTCGCCGACGGCCGCAACCGCCGTCGCCGCCAGCAGCCCGCCCTCGAGCGCCAGCTGGGACGGCCGCTCGATCTGCGTCATGACCGCGTCGCCCCAGACGCGCGGCGAGAAATGGTCGCCCAGCGAGCACGCCGAGACGAGGAGCAGGGTCAGGGTCGCGATCGGGCGGCGCATGGCGCGCGTCATGCTACGACACGGGTTCTGCGCACACCCGCGTTCACGCTCCGCAGCGCAACCGCACGCCGTTGCTGAGTGTCAGCCCGAGCGCATTCGCCGCCGCGTCGAAGACGTAGGCCTGCACCGCAAACGTGCCACCGAGCAGCGCCGGCGCGTTGGGCACGGCGATCGGCCAGTCGGCCCCGCTGCGCAGCTCGTCGACCTCGAGCGGTGCCAGCACCGCGCAGCCGGGCATGCCGGCCGGCGTCAGGTCGATCGGCAGGGGCAGGCCGAGCCACGTCGGCACGTCCCGGCCCAGCACGCCGATCCACGGCGCACCGACCGGCAGATGCTCGACGCGCAGCGCCAGCGCGTGGCCGAGCCGCGGCGGCGCCTCGCCGTGCAACACCGGCACGCCGACGGTGCCGAGGCAGCCTGCGCCGAACGGCTGGATCGTCGCGGCGGCGGGGTCGCCGAGCGTCCGGAGGCCGCGGCCGTCGTAGCCCATGAAGGTGCCCGTCGCGAGGTTGAACGTGCGCACCGGCGCCACTTCGCTGCCCCCGATCGTCACCCACGCCGTGCCATCCCACTCCTGCTGCATCGGCACCGGCGCCGCCACCGACCGCACGAGGCGATCGCGCGCGACGTCGTAGCCGAGTTCGCCGCCCGACCACGGAATCGCCAGCGCGTGCCAGTTCGCGCCGTCCCACGACCACAGGCTGCTGCCAGCGGCCAGCACACACTGGCCGCGCTCGCGATCGAACACGAGCCCTTCGCCGGCCGGCGGCACCGTCGTCGGCGCGAACGCCTGCCAGGCGCTGCCATCCCATTCCCACGTGTCGGTCAGCGTGCCGCCGCCATGCATGGCCCCGCCGAACAGAACACACCGCTGTCGCACCGGATCGTACGCGAAGCCGGGCACTTCCCGGGCCGAGGGCCCCCCCGAGGGCAGCGGGTGCCACGCGCTGCCATCCCACTCGCGTACGCCGAGATTGGCCACCCACGCGCCGGAACCGTTGTCGTAGACGCCGCCGCACACCACCACCATGCGACCTCGCCGGGAGTCGAACGCGCAACCGGCCTGGCTCACGGCGGCATGCGAGGGTGGAGTCGCACTGATCTGCTGCCAGCCGCCGTCGAGCCATTGCCAGAGCCCGCCGTAGAAATCGGCTTGGTAGCGGCCGTAGGCCAACAAGTAGCCGCCGCGCCACGAATCCCAGCAAGCCGCGGCCCCAGCCCAGGGCGGTTGCACCCCGGCTCCCGAGACTTGGCTACCGGCCGCATCGACGTAGTACGTGCCGCGATGGTCCTCGGACGCCTGCGCCGCATGCGTCACGACGGTGCGCAGACGGATCGGGTCGTACCAGGAATAGCCATACCATCGCGGCGGCACGTCGACGTTCGCCGGCGCGCTCGCGATCGGCCAGAAGCGCAGCAGGCCGACGTCGAACGGGAAGCCATAGCCACCCGACGACACGATGTCACCGCTCACCGTCGGCGACAACGAGGCGCGATCCACCGGACCGCTGGTGATGCCGAGCGAGGACCAGTTCGCGCCGTCGAAGGCGGAATACAAGCGCGTGGTGAAGAAGCCCGAACTCCATTGGGTCAACAGCACGATGCGCTGCAGGTTGGCGTGCCAGGCCAGCGCTCCCCACGAAGCCGTCGGCGCCGCCGGTGCAACGGACCAGTTGGCGCCATCGAACTCGTGGACCGGGCCGCCGCACCACCCCACCATCACGCCGCGCACCGGATCGAAGGCCATCGCCCTCACGCCCTGCGGCGTCGCGACAGGCAGCTGGCTCCAATCCGTGCCGTCGAACAACCACGTCTGCGGCTGACCGCCGAGGATCGTGCCGACGACCAGCATGCCATGTCCGGGCCAGGTCGCCGCGTGCGGCTCGGCCATGACCGGTCCCGCCGAGGGCGTCGTGACCGGCACCCACAGTCCGTCGGCGTGGCGCCACAGGTCGTTCCAGCCGTAGCCACCGAACAGGTAGCCCTCGCCGGTATTCGGCTCCCAGGCGACCGTGGGATTGTCGCGCAACGGGGGAAACGGACAGGTCAGTTGCACCTGTGCGACCGCCGGTGCGGCGATCGCGAGGCAGGCGGCGGCCAAGAACGGCTCCTTCATGGCGACCGGATTACTCCACCCCCGAGCGCAGCGCAATCCGCACTTCCCCGGGCGCCTTGCAGGCGGGTTTCAGTCGCGGAAATCGGCGCTGCGGATGCCGTACTTCTGCATCAGCTTCTGGAATGCGCTGCGCGCCATGCCGGCCTCCTCGCTGCAGTGCGTGACGTTGCCCTTGTGCTTCTTCAGCAGGCCTTCGAGGTAGCTGCTCTCGATCGCCGCGATGCGGCGCGCCTTCATCTCCTGGAAGGTGCCACCCGTCGGATCGTCACCGGCGCCGACGACCAGGGCGTCATCGCCTTCGGTGATCTCCGGCGGCAGATCCGCGAGGTGCAGCTCCGGCGCGTGGCCGAGCGCGCACGCGCGCTCGATCGCGTTGCGCACCTGCCGCACGTTGCCCGGCCATTGGTTGGCGCGCCGCCCCAACGCCGCGTCGGCGCCGAGCGACGTGATGCCGGCCGGCGCACCGAACCGGTGCAGGAAGTGTTCGACCAGCAGGTCGATGTCGTCGGCGCGATCGCGCAGCGGCGGCACCTCGATGCGCACGACGTCGAGCCGGTAGAACAGGTCGGCGCGGAAGTTGCCCGCGTCGACCTCCTTCTGCAGGTTGCGGTTGGTGGCCGCGACGATGCGCACGTCGACCGCGCGCGGCTCGCTGGCGCCGAGCGGCCGCACCGTGCGCTCCTGGATCACCCGCAGCAGCTTCGGCTGGAACTGCAGCGGCAGCTCACCGAGCTCGTCGAAGAACAGCGTGCCGCCGTCGGCGACCTGGAACAGCCCGAGCTTGTCGGCCGTGGCGCCGGTGAAGGCGCCCTTCTTGTGGCCGAACAGCTCGCTCTCGAACAGCTCCTGCGGGATCGACGCGCAGTCGACCGGCACGAACGGCTTGTCGGCGCGCGTGCTGGCGTCGTGCAGGTGGTGTGCGAGCAGCTCCTTGCCGGTGCCGCTCTCGCCGATCAGCAGCACCGACGCGTCGGTGCGCGCGGCGCGCTCCAGCATCGCCAGAGCGTCACCGAACGCGCGCGAACGGAACACCAGCCGTCGCCCCGCCGGCCCCGAACGCAGCCGTTCGCGCAGCCCGGCATTGCGTTCCTTCATCTCGCGGTGCGCGACCGCCTTGCCGACGCGTTCGAGCAGGTCCTTCTCGCCGTACGGCTTGGCCAGATAGTCGAATGCGCCCTGCTTGATCGCCGCGACCGCCATCTCGAGGTCCGGATAGCCGGTCAGCAGCACGACCTCGACGTCGGGGTCGCGCTGCTTGATCGCGGCGAGCAGCTCCATGCCGCTCATCCGCGGCATGCGCACGTCGCTGAGCACCAGCGCGAACGGCTCGCGGCCGAGCAGCTCGAGCGCTTCGACCGCGGAGCTGGCGCAGCGCGTCGCATAGCCGGCGCGCTCGAGGAAGTAGGCACACGACTCGGCGAGATCGGGTTCGTCGTCGACGACCAGGACGCGCGCACCGGTCACGCCGTCGCCTCCGCGCCGCATGCGCGGCAGGTGCCGTAGATGCGCAGGCTGTGGCGCGCGATCGCGAAGCCGATCCGCTTCGCCGCGGCCGCCTGGCGCGCCTCGATCTGCGGATCGCGGAACTCGAAGATCGCGCCGCAGCGCTCGCAGACCATGTGGTCGTGGTGGCGATGCCCGATCACGTGCTCGAAGCGCCGCCCGCCGTCACCGGTCTCCAGGCCCTCGACGACCCCGATCTCCTCGAGCACGGCGAGCGTGCGGTAGACGGTGGCGCGCGACACGCGCGGGTCGACGTCGCGGCAACGCGCCAGCAGTTCCTCGGCCGTGAAGTGCTCGTGCGTCGACAACGCCTCGTGGACGATCCGCGAGCGCTGCGTCGTCCAGCGGCAGCCGCGCCTGCGCAGCTGTCGTTCGACGATCGCGAGTTCCTGCTCGGCCTTCACCATGCGGACGATACCCGAGCCGTCACCCGACCGAAGCGCCGATGTCGCGACGGTAGTGCATGCCCTGGAACTCGACCTGCTGCAGCGCCGCGGGCCCGCGGTGGGGGGCCGGCGCGACGGTGTCGCCGCGGGGGGTGACCGCGCGCACGCGGCCGCCGGCGGTCAGGATGTCGCGCCCCTTCTGCACCGTGCCGGCATGGAACACCTGCAGATCGGGGCCGGACTGGACACGATCGAGGCCGAAGATCGGCAGCCCCTTGCGGAACTCGCCCGGATAGCCGCCGCTGCAGGCGACGACGCAGACCGCGAAGCGCGGGTCCCAGGTCGGCGCGTCGACGGTGTCGAGCTTGCCTTCGGCGGTGGCGACCAGCAGCGGCACGAGGTCGCTGCGCAGCCGCATCAGCAGCGGCTGCGTCTCGGGGTCGCCGAGGCGGCAGTTGTACTCGAGCACGCGCGGGCCCTGCGCCGTCAGCATCAGGCCGGCGTAGAGGAAGCCCTGGTAGCGGCGCCCTTCGCGGTTCATCGCGTGCACGGTCGGGAACACGATCTGGCTCTCGATCTGCGCGGCGATGCGCGGCAGGATCGGCACCGGCGTGACGACGCCCATGCCGCCCGTGTTGGGCCCCTGGTCGCCGTCGAAGACCTGCTTGTGGTCGCGCGCCGGCTCGAGCGGCATCAGCGTCTGGCCATCGGTCAGCGTGATCAGCGACACCTCGGCGCCGGTCAGGAACTCCTCGAACACGATCCGCGCGCCGGCCTCGCCGAAGCGACGCTTCTCGAGGCACTCGGCGACCGCCGCCTTGGCCTCTTCGCCGTTCTTGCAGACCGTGACGCCCTTGCCGGCCGCGAGACCCGCGGCCTTGACGACGATCGGCCCGTCCTCGCGGTTGTCGAGGAACGAACGCGCCAGCTGGTGGTCCTCGAACGTCCAGAAGCTCGGCCCGGGACTGCGGTGGCGACGGCACAGTTCGCGCGCGAACGCCTTGTTGCCCTCGAGCTCGGCCGCGGCCTTGGTCGGGCCGAAGCACAGCAGCTTGCGCTTCTGGAACTCGTCGACGATGCCGGCGCACAGCGGCCCCTCGGGCCCGACCACGGTCAGGTCGATCTTCTGGTCGAGGGCGAACCGCGCGAGGCCGGCGAGGTCGTCGGCGGCGATGTCGACGTTCTCCCCGAGCGCGGCCGTGCCGGGGTTGCCGGGGGCACAGTAGAGGCGCGTCACCAGCGGCGACTGCTTGATCTTCCAGCAGAGGGCGTGCT
>CAYMRG010000297.1:0-6752 GCA_964392555.1 uncultured candidatus Brocadiaceae bacterium | reverse complement strand
CTGATGGAGCACATCGCGATCAGCACCAGCGAGCAGTCGACTGGCATCCAGCAGATCACGCGCGGCATCCATGAGCTGCACAAGATCACGCAGGACAACACCGAGGGCTCGCACAACCTGGCGACCACCTCGACGACGACCACCGACCAGGTGGCTAACCTGTCGCAGCTGATCGCCGGCTTCCGCGTCTGACACGTTGCGCGCGACGCCCCCTCCGGGCACGCTGCGGCGATGAGCGACGTCGTGACCCCGCAGGCCCTGGACCGGCTCGAGCCGCGGGTCGTCGCCTACTGGCTGCTCGCCGACCTGCTGAACGCCGCCTTCGTCGCCGCGCTGGCCTGGTTCGTCGCCCGGCCGCTGCTCGCCGAACACTGGCGGGCGTGGTCGCCGACGTTCGACGCCGTGCTGCTCGGTCTCGTCGTCGCGCTGCTGGCGATCGCCACGCTGTCGCCGCCGCTGGCCTACGCGCGCTGGCGCTTCGGCTTCCTCGGCAGCCTGCTGGTGATGCGCTACGGCATCCTGTTCGTCGAGGAGCGCGCCGTGCCGGTGCGGCGCATGCAGCACGTCGACCTCGTCCGCGGTCCGATCGAACGCCTGTTCGGTCTCGCGACGCTGGTCGTCTACACGGCCGGCAACGAGGGTTCCGCGTTCCGCGTGCCCGGCCTGGGCGCGGCGCGCGCCCGCGAACTGCGCGATCGCATCGTCGAGGCCCGCGGTGTCGACAACCTCTGAACCTGCGCGGCCGGCGGCCAGCGTGCTGGCGCGCGGCCACCTGCACCCGGCGATCCTGCTGCTGCGGCTGCTCGACGCGATGCGTCAGGCGGTGGTGCCGATCGTGTTCGGCATCCTGCTGGAACGCTGGTTCCTGGTGCTCGGCATCGGCCTGTTCGTCGTCCACCTCGGCTACGCGGTCGCGCGCTACCTGACGCTCGAGTACACGCTGACCGACGAGGAGCTGCGGATCCGCGAAGGGCTGCTGCAGCGCCAGGAACGCCGCATCCCGCTCGATCGCATCCAGGACCTCGGTTGCGAATCGACGCTGCTGCGGCGCGCGCTCGGGCTGACGGTCGTCCTGGTCGAAACCGCGTCGGGCCGCGGCGTCGAAGCCCGCCTCGACGCGCTCGGCCGCGCCGACGCCGACCATCTGCGCGAGGTGTTGCTCGCGGCTCGCCGCGCCGCGGTCCGGCCGGCCGTCGCGGCGACGCCGGGCGAGCCTGCGGCCAGTGGTCCGCCGGGGGCACCGGGCGCGGCGCCGCCCCCCCCCGCCGTGGCCGAGGTCGAGTGGCTCGTGCACCGCAGCACGCCGGGCGAACTGCTGCTGCGCGGCCTGACCGATCTGCGGCTGTCGGCGTTCGTCGTCACCGGCTTCGCGTTGCTGCAGTTCGCCGACCAGTTCGGCGTCGCGGTGCAGCTGCGCGGCGTCGCCGGCAACTTCCGCGAATGGCTCGTCGGCTTCCCGCCGCTGCTGCTCGCGACCGCGCTGCTGGCGATGCTGGCCGCGGTGCTGGCGTTCGGCGTCGCGACGGCGACGATCGGCAACCTCGTCCACTTCCACGGCTTCGAGCTGCGGCTGCGCGGCGACGTGCTGCAGCGCCGGTTCGGCCTGCTGACGACCCGCGCCAAGACGCTGCCGCGCGCGCGCGTCCAGCGCGTCACCGTCGAGCAGCCGTGGCTGCGCCGGCTGCTCGGCCTCGCCGTCGTCAAGGCCGATTCGGCCGGTGGCAGCCGCAGCGAAGGCGAGGACACCGCGGGCGGCTGGGACGTCGTCGTGCCGATCGCCCGACTGCATGCGGCCGAGGCGCTGCTGCCGGCGCTGCTGCCGGGCATCGAGCGCGAGACGTTCGGCTGGCAACGCGGCGCCGCGCGCCTGGTCGTGCGCACCGCGCTGCAGGGCGCGATCCTCGCCGCGATCGTCGTCCCCGCGCTGTGGCGCGCGGTCGGCGCGTGGGCGCTGCTGGGGCTGGGGATCGTGCCGTTCTTCGCGCTGCTCGGCATGCTGATCTGGCGTTCGCTCGGCTGGTCGCTCGGCGACGGCTTCCTCGCGCTGCGCCACGGCGTGGTCGGCCGCTACGGCGCTTACGTGCCGACCGCGAAGGTCCAGGCCGTCGTCGTCCGCCGTGGCCCGCTCGCGTTGCTGCTCGGCCTCGCCGACCTGACCGTCTACGTCGCCGGCGGCTCGCCGACGCGCCTGCCCGACCTGCTGTACGCCGACGCGCGCGCGCTGCAGGCCGCGATCGCCGCGCGCGCCGCGGTCGCCGCCGCCCGCGACTGGTGACGCCGGCCGGCGGCCACCGCGCTCACTCGAGCACGTCGAACTCGCCGCCGAGCACGCGGTCCCACCTGCCGGTCCGCCAGCCGCGCAACCGGTCGCGGATCTCCGGCGACGGCTCGCGCCGGTAGCGGCGCACGACCTGCGGCACCGCCGCCTGCGCAGGCCGCAGCGACTCCTTGGCCTGCGCCAGCTCGCCGTTCGCCGGCGCCGGCGCCGCGGGTTGCGGCGCCACCGCGACGCGCACGCGGATCGGCCGCGTCGCCTCGTCGCCGACGTCGAGCACGTGCAGCCCCGCCTCACCTTGCAGCACCGACCAGGCGGCGAACCCGCCGACCGCGGCGACCACCGCGCCGCCGTCGCCGAGCAGCCGCCATTCCATGCCGCGCCGCTCGGCCCAGGCGCGGTACATGGAGACCAGTTCGCGCGCGAACGCCACCGCGCGAGCCTCGTCGCCGTGCGGGTCGTGGACCGGCGCCAGCGCCAGGTAGGCGTCCTGCGCCTCGCCGCGTTCGAGCGCACCGACCGCGAGCTGCAGCAGCAACGTCCGCGACGCCAGCCGCCGCAGCGGCTCGGCGGCGACGTCGCGGCCGCGCCCGGCGAATTCGGCCGCCTTGGCGCCGGCGACCGCGACCGCTTCCTCGAGCCGGCTGATCAGCTCGGCGCAGCCGAGCACCTCGTGGCGCCGCGGCGACGTCCAGAAATCCGGTTCGCCCATCGCCGCGTAGGCCGCGGCCTTGCGCACGCCCCAGCCGCTGCCGGCGACGATCTCGCCGAGCCCGGTCAGCTCGCGCTGCAGCGCCGCGACCTCGCCTTCGCGCCCGCTCGCCTCGCGCGCCAGCGCCCGCAGGCTCGCCGCGACCGGCGCCGGTGGCAGCGGTGGCGCCGGCGGCGCGGCGTCGGGATCGACGAACTCGACCTGCACGCCGCGGCCGTCGCTGCGCACGAACAGGAACTGGTCACCCGCCGGCGTCCGTTCGCTGACGATCGCGGCGGCGAGCGGCGCCAGCACGTGCCGTTCGATCGCGCGGCGCAGCGGCCGCGCGCCGAGCGACGGCGAGTAGCCCTGCTGCAGCAGGAACTGCAGCGCCGATTCGTCCCATTCGACCGCCCAGGGCCGCTGCCGCAGGCCGCGCCGCTGCAGCACCAGGTCGAGTTCCTTGTGCAACACCTCGCGCAGCGTCGCCTGCTCGAGCGCCCGGAACACCACCACCCGGTCGATGCGGTTGAGGAACTCGCGCCGGAACACCTCTTCGAGCGCGCGCTGCAGGTCGGGCGCGCGTTCGCCGAAACCGAGCCCGGCGCCCTCGAGGTTGCGCACGCCGAGGTTGCTGGTGGCGATGACGAAGGCGTGCCGGAAGTCCGCGGTGCGGCCGCGGCGATCCGTCAGCCGGCCTTCGTCGAAGACCTGCAGGAACAGGTCGAACACCATCGGGTGCGCCTTCTCGATCTCGTCGAGCAGCAGCACCGTGAACGGCTGTTCGCGGATCTGGTGCACCAGCGCGAGCCGGCCGTGCACGGCATCGGCGTCGCCGAGCAGTCGGCCGATCGACTCCGGGTGCTGGAACTCGCTCATGTCGAGCCGCAGCATCCGGTCCTCGCTGCCGAACAGGTACTCGGCCAGCGCGCGGCACAGCTCGGTCTTGCCGGTGCCGGTCGGGCCCGTGAACAGGAACACGCCGATCGGCCGCCGCGGGTCGCACAGGCCCGCGGTCAGCATCGCGATCCGTTCGACCAGGCAGTCGACCGCCTCGGGCTGGCCCTTGACGCGGTTGGTGAACGCGCGGCGCAGGCTGTTGAGGTCGAGCCCGGCGCGGTCGTCGAGCACGGCCGCGGGCAAGCCGGTCGAACGGCTCAGCACCGCGATCACGTCGTCGAGCGTCGCCGGCCGCGGCCCGCCGGCCGCGGCGAGGTGCTCGCGCAACAGCCCGAGCAGGCGCAACAGCCCGCCCGGCTGCGCTTCGCCGGCGACCAGCTGGCGCGTCCGTTGGAACAGCTCGGCGAGCAGCCGGTCGTCGGCCAACGGCGGCGCCGCGCCCCGCTCGCGCGCCACCCAGGCGCGGCCGGCCGCCAGCGCTTCGTCGGCCGGACACTCGGCGAGCCGCACCGTGGCGGTCGCGTTGCGCAGCGCCGGCTGCTCGCGCAGCAGCAGCTCCCAGGCCGTCGGCACGAGCGGCGCGAGGATCCGCAGCTCGCCGCTGGCGACGTGCGGCAGCAGCAGGTCGAGCGCCCCGGTGCGCGTGTGCATGGTGCGGCCGGCGCCGACGAACTCGGCGAAGTCCGGCACCAGCCACAGCACGTCGCGGCGATGGCCGACGGCGCGGACCAGGTCCTGCACACGCTGCTCGAGCTGGCCGACGTAGGACTGACCCGCCAGCAGCTGCGCCGCGCTGGCCGTGAACACCGTCCAGCCGGCCTCGGCGAGCTGCGCCGCGAACCGCAGCGCCACCGTCGACTTGCCGACGCCCGGCTCCCCCACCAGCAGCAGCGACCGCGACCCTTCGCGCGCCAGCGCCTGCTGCAGCTCGCGCAGCGCCTGATCCTGCGCCGGCACCGGCAGCGGCTCCGGGCCGAGCGCCGCGCGGTCGAGCACGCGCACGAACGGTGCCGCCTCGCGCAACGCGGCGTCGCCGCTGCCGCGTTTCCCCAATTGTTCCAGCACTGCCCGCGCGGCCGGCGTGTCGATCGGCTCGAGCAGGTCCGCCAGCCACTCGCGGTGCTCGGCGTCGCAGCGGGCCAGCCGTTCGCGTTGCGCCGGCGCCACGACGTTCCCGGCGTCGAGCCGCTCGCGGACGAACGAGCGCAGCAGATCCATGCCCATCGCCGAGCCCCACGAGCGGTCGCCGAGCAGCATCACGTCGAACGCGGCGGTCGGGTCGGTGCTGCGGGCGATCGTCGGCAGCAGGAACCAGCGTGCGTAGATGCTGATGCCGTCGAGCCGCGGCACCAGCTCGCGCTCGCGACCGACGAACTCGGGGCGGTGGCCGAGCGCGCCCGCCGCGGCGCACGCCAGGACCGAGCTGTCGCCGACCAGGTAGCCGAACAGTTCGTCGATGCGGAACTCCGGGCCGGCCAACAGTTCGGCGCAGCCTTGGAACGTGGTGATCGCGGCGAGGTCGCTGGGATGGGCCACGGCCTCGAACACGTTGCGCAGCTGCGCCGCAGCGGTGAGCAGGCGGGCGCGGGGCGTCGCCGGCGCGGCGGCCGCGGCCGGCTCGGCGATGGCGACGGCCGCGGCGTCGTCGCCGCGCTCGGTATCGGTCGGCACGGGCGGCCGCTGCGGCGCCGACGCGGTTGCCTGACGACGGTCGGCGCGACCGAGCAGCCAGCCGAAGAACATGGCGGCGAGGAGCAGGGGGCCGAGCCAGGAGTCCATGGCCGGGAGCGTAGACCACGACTTCGGGCAGAGGAATTCCGAGATCGCGGTGACATCGGGCGGGCCGCGGGCCACGTAGCGGCGTGCAGAGTTCCACGATCACGATCGGCTCCGGCCAGGTGCACGGCGTCGCGGCGATCCCGGTGCTGGTCGAGGCGACGTGTCGCCACGCCGGCGACGGCACGCCGCGCCTGCTCGGGCTCGTCGACACCTGCGTGCGCGAGGCCTACCACCGCGTGCTGCAGGCCTTCCACGCGCTCGACTTGCCGACGCCGCGCGGCGTCACGACCGTCAACTTCGCGCCGGCGGCGCTGCAGAAGCGCGGCAGCGGGTTCGACCTGCCGCTGGCCCTGGCGCTGGCGGGCGCCGCCGGACTGTTCCCGGCCGAACGCGCCGAGCGGCTGTTCGCGTTCGGCGAGGTCAGCCTGGCGGGCACCCTCCTGCCGGCGCGCGGCGCGGTCAACGTCGCCCTGGCCGCGCGGCAGCAGGGCGCCGCCGCGATGCTGTGCAGCATGGCCGACGCGCCGCGCTGCGCGATCGTCGACGGCCTGGCGGTGCACGGCGCGACGACGCTCGCCGACGCGCTCTTCTGGCTCGCGGGTCGGCGCGAGCTGCCGCGGGCCTCACCGACGCCGGACGCACCCGCCGATCCGGTGGCGGACCTCGCCGACCTGCGCGGTCTCGCCACGCCGAAGCGCGCGCTCGCGGTCGCCGCCGCGGGCGGCCACAACCTGCTGTTCGTCGGCCCGCCCGGCACCGGCAAGAGCGCGCTGCTGCGCCGGCTGCCCGGCATCCTGCCGCCGGCCGACGAGCGCGAACGGCTGGCGATCCTGCAGGTGCACGCCGCCGCCGGCCTGCACCTGCCACCGGCCCGCGGGCGGCCCTTGCGCGCGCCCCACCACACCAGCTCGACGCAGAGCCTGCTCGGCGGCGGTCCCGAAGCGCGGCCGGGCGAGGTGACGCTGGCCCACTGCGGCGTGCTGTTCCTCGACGAGCTGCCGGAGTTCCGCCGCGACGCGCTCGAGGCGCTGCGGCAACCGCTCGAGGACGGCCTCGTCACGGTCGGTCGCGCCGCGCGCACGGCAACGCTGCCGGCGGAGTTCCTGT
>CAYMRG010000296.1:0-6753 GCA_964392555.1 uncultured candidatus Brocadiaceae bacterium | reverse complement strand
CCGCGCGCGGCGTGCGAACACAGCGGCAGCAGCGTTTCCGCGGCGCCCTTGGCGAACACCGTCGTGCCGTTCGCATCGGCGATCGCGACGCTCATCCGCCGGCGCTCGGGGTCGAACGGCACCTCGAACGCGATCCGCTGGCCGCTCGGCAGCGCGAGCGGCAGGTCGGCGTCGAACGCGGCGACCAGCAGCGCGCCTTCGGTCGGATCGCCGATCGTGCGCCACGGCGTCTGCGCATCGCCGGTCGGCGCGAGATGCGCGCGGTTGCAGCGCAGGCCGACCTCGAGCGCGCGGTGCAGCGCGGCGTCGTCGCCGAGCAGCGCGTCGCCGCGGAACGTCGCGTCCGGGGTGTGGATCTCGCGCACGACCATCTCGTTGCGCGTCAGGGTGCCGGTCTTGTCGGTGCAGACGACGCTGACGGAACCGAGCGTCTCGACGCCGTGCAGGTGGCGCAGCAGCGCGTTGGCGCGCGCCAGGCGGCGCACGCCGAGTGCCAGCGCGATCGCGACGACCGCCGGCAGGCCCTCGGGAACGGCCGCGACGGCGAGCGCGATCGAACGGCTCAGGACCTCGCCGAGCGGCTCGCCGGCGAACGCGTACCAGGTCGCGAGCGCGACCGCGATCGCGACGCACAGCACCGCGAGCTGGCGACCGAGCCGGCCGAGCCGCTGCTGCAGCGGCGTCGGGCGCGGCGCGAGCGCGCGCAGCATGCCGGCGATCCGGCCGAGTTCGGTGGCCATGCCGGTCGCGACGACCACCGCGGTGGCTTCGCCGGCGACGACGACCGTGCCGAGGAACACCAGGTTGCGCCGTTCGGCGAGCGGTGTGGTCGGATCGAGCACGGTCGCGGCGTCCTTCGCGACGGGCGTCGATTCGCCGGTCAGCGCGGCCTCCTGCGTGCGCAGGCGCGACGCGGCGAGCAGGCGCGCGTCGGCGGGCACCGCGTCGCCGGGCGTCAGCTCGACGATGTCGCCGGGCACGAGGTCCGCGCTCGGCACGACGTCGACGACGCCGTCGCGCCGCACGCGCGCGGTCGGCTGCGCGAACGACTGCAGCGACGCGAGCGCGCGCTCGGCACGTTCCTCCTGGGCGAACGCCAGTACGGCGTCGAGCAGCACGATCGCCAGGATCGCGCCCGCATCGAGCAGCTCGCCGAGCGCCAGCGACAACGCGGAAGCGGCGAGCAGCAGCACGATCACCGGCTCGACGAGCTGGCGGGCGAAGCGCAACCAGGCCGGCACCGGCCGTTCGCGGGCCAGCTCGTTGGTGCCATGCTGCGCACGTCGCCGCTGGACCTCGGCGTCGCCGAGGCCGAGGTCGGCCGTCACCGCCCACGCGGTCAGCGTCCGTGCGACGTCGAGCGCGTGGGCGGGCAGCGCATGCTCAGCACTCGAGATCACCGGCCTGGCGGGCGATACCGCCGGCCTTGCGCGCGCCGCGCGGCCGCACCGGCACGCTCGGCGCTGCGGTGCCAGGCGCCGCCTTGGCGAGCGTGCGGCCGAGGTTGGCGAGTTCGCCGGCGAGCAGCTCGATCACGTCGTCGATGCTGACGACGCCGACCAGCTCGCCGCGCTTGCCGGTGACCGGCATGCGGCGCACGCCAAGCGCGCGCATCGCCGCCAGCACGTCCCGGATCGACGCGTCCTCGGCGACCGTGCGCGGATCGTGGGTCATCACGTCGACGACCTTGATCGACTGCGGTGCGCGCCCCTCGGTCATCAGCCGCACCACCAGGTCGCGATCGGTGAGGATGCCGATCGGCCGGCGGGCCAGGTCGAGGACCAGCAGGGTGCCGACGTTCTCGCGCTTCATGCGCAGTGCGGCGTCGAGCGCGGTCTCGCCGGTTTCGGCGGTGTGGACGATGCGCGAACAGATCGAGCCGATGGTCATGGCGACCTCCTGGTGGCGGTCGCGTCCCATGCATCGGCCGGGCGGCGTCGCCAAGGTGCCGGAGTTCGCAGCGCCGCGCAGCGGGGGGCGTAGCCGACGCCGCGAACCACCGGCCCGAAAGCCAAATGGCCAACAACTACCAGCCCGAAAAGCCAACCGGCCTCACAGACTGGTCTGCGAGGCCGGTGGGGAGTTCGATGGTGGGCAGACCCAGGGTTGAACTGGGGACCCCAGCATTTTCAGTGCTGTGCTCTACCAACTGAGCTATCTGCCCGCCCAGCCACGGCCCCGGGGGGCTGTGAGGGCGAGGAAGGTAGCGACTGGTCGCGGCCGAGGCAAGCCTTGGTTGCGAACCGCTGCGGCGCCGCCGTTCACGTCGGTCCGTCGTCCGCCGGGGCACCCGCCGCCGGCGCCGCGGGGTCGCCCGTCGGCACGCCCAGCAGTTCGCGCAGGCGCATCAGGCCGCGGCGGGCGTGGCTCTTCACGGTGCCGAGCGGGATGCCGATCGCCATCGCGATCTCCTGGTGGGTCCGGCCTTCGCCGAGGGCGAGGTCGAGCACTTCGCGCTGCTCGGGTCGCAGGTCGGCCATCGCCGCCTGGGCGCGAGCGACCTCGTCGCGCTGGGCGACCACCGCCATCGGCTCCTCGGTCGTGATCGCGTCGGCGTCGTCGAGCAGCGCCGGCTGCGGCCGTCGCCCCTGGCGGCGCATGCGATCGATCAGGCGCCGCCGCGCGATCGTCAGCACGAACGTCTGCTCGCTGCCGCAGGCCGGGTCGAACCGTTCGGCGGTGCGCCACAGCTCGACGAAGATCTCCTGCGTCGCGTCCTCGGCGTCCTGGACCGAACGGCAGTAGCGGCGTGCCAGGCCCCACACCGCGCTGGCATGACGCCGCAGGAGCTGGTCGACCGCGTCGGCGCGGCCGGCGGCGATGTCGGAGAGCAGGGATTGCATGCGCAGCGGCGCCGCGGCCATTACAGGCGGGCCGGCGGCCGGCGGCAAGCGCCGTGCCGGTTGCCTGGCCACGGCCTTGAGGTGGTTCGGCGCTCCGCGCTACAACCGCGGCATGCCCGAGCCCGCGAACCCGAGCTTTGCCGCGTCGCTGCTGCGGAATTCGGCGCGCGGCTACGCCAGCGCGGTCGTGGGGCGATTTGCCGCGGCACCGCCCGAGGTGCTCGGCGGTGTATGGCCGGAGGAGTTCGCCCGGCCGATCGACGACACCGAGGTGCGCGTGCGCCAGCTCGCCGAGGCGGTGGCCGTCGCGCGACCGTCGTTGTTCGCGCGGGCCACCGCCTGGTACAAGGTCGCGTTCCACCATCGCGGCGTGCCGTCGGGCTACCTGCCCGCCAACCTCACGTGGATCGGCGAGGTGCTGCGCGCCGAACTGCCACCGTTCGCCTGGTCCGCGGTCGAGCCGCACCTCGCGCTCGCGGCGGCCACGCTGCCGGAGGCGCCGGTCGACCTGGCGAGCCACCTGGCGACCACGGCGCCGCACGGCGACCTGGCCGCGCGCTTCCTGCTCGAAGTGCTCGAAGGCCGCGGCGACGAGGCGTTCGCGCTGATCCGCGCGGCGCTGGGCGGGGGGGTGGCGATCGAGGACATCCACGACCACGTGCTGGTGCCCGTGCAGCGCGAGACCGGGCGCATGTGGCTGTGCGGCGAGATCACGGTCGCCGAGGAACACTTCGGTTCGGCCGTGGTCGATCGCGTGCTCTGGCTGCTGCACGACCGGCTGCCGGCGCGGCGGCCCGGCCAGCCGATGGTGCTGACGCTGGGTGTGGGCGGCGACCTGCACGGCATCGGGCTGCGGATCGTCGCGCAGCGACTGCGGCTCGCCGGCTTCGAGGTCCACGACCTCGGCTCCAACATGCCGGCCGAGGACGTCGAGTGGGCGCTGCGCGATCGCCGCGTCGACCTGGTGGCGATCGCCGCGTCGATGCTGCTGCACCTCGGCGCGCTGCGGCGGACCGTGGCGCAGGTGCGCGCGCTGGCCGCGATGGCGGGCAGTGCGGGCGGGCGCCGGCTGCCGGTGCTGGTCGGCGGCGAGCCGTTCGCCGGCGAACCCGAGCTGGCGCGCGAGCTGGGTGCCGACGCCGGTGCGAGCACGGCGGCCGAGGCGGTCGCGGCGGCGCGCCAGCTGCTCGGCGTGTGAGTCAGTCGCTCGGCGGCAGCACGTCGCGGCGGCGCAGGCGGTAGTGCGACACCAGCCACTCGCCGCCGTTCGCGAAGCCCCACAGTTCGGCGCAGGCGAGGAAGAACACGCGCCACAGGTTCGCCATCGCCGCGCCGCGCGCGCCGTAGGTCGCGTCGAGCACCGGCTGCAGCGCGGCGCGGTGGCGATCGAAGTTCTGCAGCCACGCCTCGGCGGTGCGCTGGTAGTGGCGGCCGTTCACGCGCCAATGGGCCTCGACGGCGAAATGGTCCTGGTAGTGCAGCAGCTGCGCGTCGGCCGGCATCTGGCCGCCGGTGAAGAAGTGCCGCGCCAGCCAGTCGTCGTCGCCGTCGACCGCGAACGGGTAGCCGACCGTGCGGTGCGTGAACACGTGCACGAACAGCTTGCCGCCGGGCACGAGCCAGTGCGCGGCGCGGCCGAGCAGCCGCCGCCAGTTGCGCGTGTGCTCCATCATCTCGACCGAGACGATGCGATCGAACGTGCCCGACGCGCGGAACTCGTTGGCGTCGGCCGTGACGATCTCGACGTTGCCGAGGCCGGCGGCGGCGGCGCGCGCGAGGATGTCGGCGCGCTGGCTGCGCGAGTTGCTGACGCCGACGACGCGGCAGCCCGGGAAATGCCGCGCGACCCACAGCGTGACCGAGCCCCAGCCGCAGCCGAGGTCGAGCACGCGCATGCCGTCGGCGATCTCGGCGCGTTCGCAGGTGAGCCGCAGCATCGCGGCCTCGGCGTCGTCGAGCGTCGTCGTGCCGGGTTCCCACAGGCCCGAGCTGTACTTGCGGTGGCGGCCGAGCACGCGTTCGTAGAAGGCCGCGGGCACCTCGTAGTGCTGCGCATTGGCGGCGTCGGTGGCGATTGCGATCGGGCTCGCATCACAGACCGCGAGCCACTGCCGCAGCCGTTCGGCCGAACGCTCGGGATCGTGGGCCGCTTCCTGGGCGAGCCGCTGGCGCAGCAGCCGTCGGATGCCGCGTCGGATCAGCCAGTCGGGCAGGCGCCCGCGTTCGAGCATGCGGTCGAGGCGGCCGCTCATCGCGCGCTCCGGCTGGCGGCGCGCGGCCACCACGGCACGAACGCGTTGGTCTCGACCTGGTAGCGGCGGTAGTCGTCGCCGCGGCTCTTCAGCGCCTGCAGCTCGTTGAACGGCACCCCGCTGACGAAGCGGACCAGCACGAGCATGAGCACCGGTTGGACCGCGGCCAACCAGCCGGCGGCAGGCAGCGCGACGAGCGCGATGCCGCACCACGAGAGCCACTCGCAGAAATAGTTCGGATGCCGGCTGTAGCGCCACATGCCGGCGCGGCAGGTGCGGCCACGCTGGGTCGGGTCGCGGCGGAACCTCGCGAGCTGGCGGTCGGCCATTGCCTCGGCGACCTGGGCGATCAGGAAAACCCCCAAGCCGATACCCTGCACGGGCGTGAGTGCGGTCGCCTGATGGCCGGCGATGAACCAGAACGGCGCGGCGAACACCACGGCGGCAAACGCCTGTAGCTGGTAGAACCAGAAGAAGTTGGCAGAGGCCCGGGCGCCCCAGTGGTCGCGCAGGGCGCGGTAGCGGCCGTCTTCACCGGTATGACCGAACACCCGGTCGCGCACCAGGTGCCAGCCCAGGCGGCCCGACCAGAGACCGGCGAGGACCGCCGCCGTGAGGCGCTGCGCCAGGGCCCCGGTGCCCGTCGCGGCGAACCACAGCGCCAGGCCGCCGATCGCCAGTGTCCACGCCGCGTCGACCGACGTCGCATTGCGCGTGCGGGTCTGCCGCCACCACAGGATTGCGAATCCAGCGGCGATGGTCGCCCAGCCGATCGACAGCATGGCCATGATGGAATCTACGGAACCGGTCCGGGTTTGTCGTTCGGATGTTGACGCGCACCGGATGCACGAGATTGCATCCAGGCCCCTCAGCCAAGCGAAGACTCCTCTGAACTACTTTCCCAGCGAATCGTCGTCGGTCGACCCCGCCCGGGTCACGGCCGAACCGGCGGTCCCAACCTCCGACTCCGTGTCCGTTCCGTCGCCTCGCAAGAGGATCCACTGGCTGCGGGTCTGGCCCTTCCTCACCGTGCACGCGGCGTGCCTGCTGGTGCTGTGGGTGGGCTGGAGCCCGATCGCGGTGGGCGTCTGCGCGCTGCTCTACGTCCTGCGCATGTTCGCCATCACGGCGTTCTACCACCGCTACTTCTCGCACCGCACGTTCCGGGTCGGGCGCGCGATGCAGTTCGCGGGAGCGGTGCTCGGCGCCTCGGCGACGCAGCGCGGACCGCTGTGGTGGGCCGCCCACCATCGCCGGCACCATCGCTGCTCGGACACCGCGGCGGATGCGCACTCGCCGGTCGCGCACGGCTTCCTGTGGGCGCACGTCGGCTGGTTCACGGCGCCCGAGAACATGGCCGTGCGCAACGAGGACGTGCCCGACCTGGCGCGCTTTCCCGAGCTGCGCTGGCTCGATCGCCACGACCTGTTCGTGCCGGTCGCGCTGATCGTCGCGCTGCTGCTGCTCGGCGGTGCGCTGCAGCTGTGGGCGCCGAGTCTCGGCACGACGGCGTTGCAGATGGGCGTCTGGGGCTATTGCGTCTCGACCGTGCTGCTGTTCCACGTCACTGCGTCGGTCAACAGCTTCGGCCACCTCTGGGGCAAGCGGATCTGGCCGACCAAGGACCAGAGCCGCAACTCCTTCATGCTCGCGATGCT
>CAYMRG010000295.1:0-6764 GCA_964392555.1 uncultured candidatus Brocadiaceae bacterium | reverse complement strand
GCCAACCGGCGGCTGCGCGCGGGGGACGTGGTGCAGGTGCCCGCCGTCGACCTGCCGCCGCCGCCGTCGCCGCCGGCCGCGGCGGCGCTCGAAGTCCGCTGCGAATCCGCGACCCTGCTGGTCGTTGCCAAGCCGCCGGGGTTGCCGACCGTGCCCGATCGCTCGGGCCAGGGTGATTCGGTGCACGCGCGCCTCGCTGCGCTGCGGCCCGGCGCCGATCTGCGCATCGTCCATCGCCTCGACCGCGACACGTCGGGCTGCCTGGTGCTCGCCAAGGGCCTGGCGGCAGCCCAGCACTGCGATCGGGCGTTTCGCGAGGGGCTGGTGCGCAAGCGCTACGTCGCACTGGTGCACGGCGTGCCCGCAGCAGCCTCGTTCGTCGTCGACACGCCGCTGGCGCCCGATCCGCGACGGCCGGGCAAGGTCGTGCCGGCCCGCCCTGGCCAGCGCGGCAGCCGCGCGGCCGTGACCGAGGTCGCGCTGCGGACCGCCTTCACCCGCCATGCGCTGCTCGACCTGCGGCCGGCCACCGGCCGGGGGCACCAGCTGCGCGTGCACCTGATGTCGATCGGCCATCCGATCGTCGGCGATCGTGACTATGGCGGCGAACCGCTGTTGCTGTCGCAGCTCAAGGCCCGCTACAAACTGCGCATCGGTACCACCGAGCGGCCGTTGCTCGACCGCCTGTTCCTGCACGCCGAGGCCGTCGTGCTGACCGACCTCGACGGTTCCGAAGTGGCTGTCGAGTGCCCGCTCCCCGACGACCTGGCGACGGCGCTGCAGAAGCTCGAGACCAACGACCGCCGCAAACGAACGTGAAACTCAAGACGATCCCCGACGACTTCCGCGTGCGCGAGCTGCTGGACTGGCAGGAGGTGCCGGGCGGCAACTACGTCGTGCACCGCCTGCACAAGGAGAAACTGTCGACGCCCGAGGCGTTGGCGCTCCTGGTGCGCGAATGCGACGTCGACCGCGGCGCGATCGCCTACGCGGGCCTGAAGGACCGCCAGGCGGTCACCGACCAGTTCCTGACCATCGAGCGGCGCGCGGTCGATCTACGGCTGCCGAACCTGCGCGTGCAGGCGGTCGGCACGACCGACCGGCCGATCACGAGCAAGCAGAGCCGCGGCAACGCGTTCACGATCGTGATCCGTTCGCTGCAGCCGACCGAGGCCGCGCGGCTGCGCCGCAGCCTGCCGTCGCTGGTCAAGACCGGGTTCCCGAACTACTTCGACGACCAGCGCTTCGGCAGCCTGCGCCACGGCCAGGGGTTCCCGATGCGCAGCGTGCTGGTCGGCGACTTCGAGCGCGCCCTGCAGCAACTGGTCGCCGAGCCGTCGCCGGTCGCGATCACCGGTGACGTCAAGCTCAAGAACGCGCTGCAGCTGCGCTGGGGCGACTGGGACGCCTGCGCGCGCATCGCCCGTGGCCCCGCCTACGAGCCGCTGTTCCAGCATCTGCAGCAGAACCCCGACGACTTCCGCGGCGCGCTCGAATTCGTGCCGCTGCGGCTGCGCGTCATCCACGCGTTCGCCTACCAGTCCTACCTGTGGAACCGCGCGGTCAGCCGGCTGCTGCGCGGCGGCGTGCTGTCGGCGCAGCGGCTGCGCATCAGCACGCTGGCCGGCGACCTGCTGGCGTGGAAGTACCTCGCGCCCGATCGCGAGGCCAAGCTGCGCACGATGCAGACGCCGCTGTTCGGCATCGACGGCGAAGGCGGCAGCGAGCCGTTCCGCCGCGCGATGATCGAAGAACTGCGCGCCGCCGGCCTGAAGCGCGCCGACTTCACCGCCCACGAGGTGCCGGGGATGATCTGGAAGGAGGAGCCGCGCGACGTGCTGGTCAAGCCGACCGAAGTCGCCGACGTCGTCATCTCGCCCGACGAGATGAACCCGGGCCGGGTCGCGGCGACGCTGCAGTTCGCGCTGCCGCGCGGCGCCTACGCGACGATGCTGGTGAAGCGTCTGTTCGCGCCGAGCTGGTACGCGGCCGGCGGAGGTGGGTGCGACGAGCGCGGCGGACCCCGCGACGGCCCGCGCGAGCGCGACGAGCGTCAGGACGACGAGGAGAAACCATGAGCGAGCGAACCCTGGGCATCATCGGCGGCTCCGGCATCTACGACCTGGCGGGGCTCGAGGACCGTCAGGAGGTCGCGATCGAGACGCCGTTCGGGGCACCGAGCGACCGCATCGTCACCGGCACGATGTTCGGCGTGCGGCTCGCGTTCCTGCCGCGCCACGGGCGCGGCCACCGGCTCGCGCCGCACGAACTGCCGTTCCGCGCCAACCTGCACGCGATGAAGCAGCTCGGCATGAGCGCGGTGGTCGGCATCTCGGCCGTCGGCTCGATGCGCGAGGACCTGCGCCCCGGCCACCTGGTGCTGGTCGACCAGTTCGTCGACCGGACGCGCGGGCGGACGCAGGAATCGACGTTCTTCGGCGACGGCTGCGTCGCGCACGCGCACTTCGCCGATCCGGTCTGGGAGCCGCTGCGGCAGCTCGCGCTGGCGGCTGCGCGCGAGGCCGGGGCGGTCGCGCACGACGGCGGCATCTACCTGTGCATGGAGGGGCCGCTGTTCTCGACGCGCGCCGAGTCGCGGCTCTACCGCAGCTGGGGCGTCGACGTGATCGGCATGACCAACCTGCAGGAGGCCAAGCTCGCGCGCGAAGCCGAGATCGCCTACTGCACGGTCGCGCTGGTCACCGACTACGACTGCTGGCACGACGAGGAGGCCGACGTCGACGTCAGCGCCGTGCTCGCCGTGCTGAAGCAGAACGCCGACCTCGCCCGCCGGGTCGTGGTCGAGCTGGCGCGCGGCATCGCCGCGGGCGAACCGATCAGCGCCGCGGGCTGCATGCAGCACGCGCTGATCACGCACCGCGACGCGATCTCGGCCGATGCGCGCCGTCGCCTGCAGCTGCTGATCGGGCAGTATCTCGGATGAAGCCCTGGGTGGCGCTCGCCGTGGCGCTGGCGGCCGCTGCCTGCGCGGCGCCGCCGGCCGCCGCGACCGTGCGGGTCATCACCTGGAACGTGCACCACGGCGCCGACGCGGCCGATCGCGTCGACGTGACCCGCCTGGCCGACGAGCTCGCGGCGCTCGCGCCCGACATCGTCTGCCTGCAGGAGGTCGACGTCGGCGTGCGGCGCAGCGGCCACGTCGATCTGCCCGCCGAACTGGCGAGGCGGCTCGGTCTGCACGCGGTGTTCGGCAAGAACATCGACTACCAGGGCGGCGACTACGGCAACGCGATCCTCAGCCGCTGGCCGATCGGCGAGCACGGCAACCTGCACTACCACATGCTGCGGCCCGGTGAGCAGCGCGGCCTGCTGGTGGCTGCGATCGACACGCCGGTCGGTCGCTGCACCGTCGGCTGCACGCACATCGACTGGCGGCCGGGCGACGCGGAACGCGTCGCGAACTGCGCCGAGATCCTCGGGCTCGGCGCGCAGCTCGACGTGCTCGCCGGCGACTTCAACGACCTGCCCGACAGCCGCGTCCACGCGGCGCTGGCGACCGCGTTCGCCGATTGCTGGAGCGCGGTCGGCGAGGGGGTCGGGGCGACCTACCCGCAGGCCGAACCGCGCCGGCGCATCGACTGGCTGCTGGTGCGTCGCGGCAGCGGCTGGGCGCCGAGCGACGCCTGCGTGCCGGCGTGTGCCGCCTCGGACCACCGCCCGGTGCTGGTGGAGCTGCGGCCAGCGGGCGACCAGGGGCTATCATCCTCGCCGTGACCAGGTGTTCGTCAGCCGGCGTAGTCGTCGCCCTCGCAGCCGCGCTCGCGGCGCAGGAGACACCGCTCGCGGCCTTCGACTTCGCGGCGCCGCGCGTGTCGATCGCGCTGCCGCCGGCGCTGCGCGAAGTCTCCGGCCTCGCCGCCGTCGACCGCGACACGGTCGCCTGCGTGCAGGACGAGGTCGGCGCGCTCTACTTCGTCGATCTGCGCAGCGCGACGATCGTGCGCAAGGTGCCGTTCGGCCCCAGGGGCGACTACGAGGAGCTGGCGCGCGTCGACGACGCGTTCTGGGTGCTGCGCAGCGACGGGCAACTGTTCGCGCTGGCGCCGCGGGGCCGCGGCTACGCGATCGCCCGCACGCTGCAGGTCGGCGACGGCGCGAGCGAGTTCGAGGCCGTGGCGTTCGATCCGCTCGCGCGGCACTTCCTCGCCGCGCCGAAGCACGCGCCCGCGGGCTACGCCCGGCACGAACGTCCGCTGTTCGCCATCGACCCGGCGACCGGCGAGCGCGCCGAACGGCCGGTGCTGGTGTGGTCGCGCGAGCGGATCGAGGCCGATGCCGCGCAGCGGCAGATCGCGCTGCCGCACCGCGAGGGCAAGCACGGGCAGGACAAGGTCGCGCTCGAGCTGCGCCCGTCGTCGCTGGCCGTGCAGCCCGACACCGGACGGCTGTTCGTCCTGTCGGCAGCCGACGCGCTGTTGTTGGTGTTCGCCCGCGACGGCGCCCTGGTCGCGGCGCAGGCATTGCCGCGCGACCAGCTGCCGCAGGCCGAAGCGATCGCCTTCCTGCCCGACGGCGCCCTGGCGGTCGCCAGCGAGGGCGGCGATGGCGCCGGGCGCGTCGTCGTGTTCGCGCGGTCCGAACCGGTGCGGCCCGCGTCGGGGCCGGCCTCCGCCAGGTAGCGGATCGGCCCTCGCCCGCGCGACGTGGCACGACCATCGGCACGTGAGGTGGCGATGAACGGCACCGGACCACGGTGGTGGACGAACGGATCGCGGCGGCGAGCCGCCGTCGCGGTGCAGAACTTCCTGCACCTCACCCGGGCCACCGGCGCCTACCGCGAGACGCAGCTGGCGATCGATCGGGTGTCCCAGGTCCACGCGACCCTGGGGCGACGCCGTGATGCTTGGGGCGGCCTTGTTGCCGCCCACTTCGCCCACCTGAGCGGGCGACGTGTGCGCACCTCGACGCATCGCCGGCGTGGGCGATGCGGACCAGAATGCAGGCGAGGTGTAGTCATGGTACCTGCCCTCCAGAAGACCCAACCGAGCAACGACGACCTCGCGCACCGGCTCGAGGAGATCGCCGACCTGCTCGCGACACAGCAGGCCAACCCGTTCCGGGTGCAGGCCTACCGGCGGGCCGCGACGTCGCTGCGCGGCCTGGACCGGCCGGCGCACCGGCTGCTGGCGGAGCAAGGTGCGGCCGGCCTGCGCGCGCTGCCCGGCATCGGCGAGTCGCTGGCGCGCACGATCGAACAGCTGGTACGGACCGGTCATTCGCCGCTGCTCGAGCGGCTGCACGGCGGACTCGGCAGCGTCGAGGTGTTCGCGACCGTGCCCGGAGTGGGGCCGGAGCTGGCGCGACGGATCCACGAACAGCTCGGCATCGAGACGCTCTACGAGCTCGAGCTGGCGGCCCACGATGGTCGCCTGCAGACCGTGCCGGGCATGGGGGCCGGGCGGGTGCGCGCCGTTCGCGACTCGCTGGCGGGGCGCTTCCAGCGGCGCCTGGTGGGGGTGCCGCCGGCGGCGCCGGCCGACCAGCCACCGGTCACCGAACTGCTGGACGTCGATCGCGAGTACCGCGCGAAGGCCGCCGCCGATGCGCTGCCGAAGATCGCGCCGAAGCGCTTCAACCCGACCGGCGAGGCCTGGCTGCCGGTGCTGCACACGGTGCGCGGCGCGCGTCACTACACGGCGTTGTTCTCGAACACCGCGCGCGCCCACCAGCTCGGGACGACCCACGACTGGGTCGTGGTCTACCGCGACGACGGTGACGGTGACGGGCAGTGGACGGTCGTCACCGAGAGCGCCGGCGAATGGCGCGGCCTGCGCGTCGTCCGCGGTCGCGAAGCCGAAGGGCACGAGGTCGTACCGGCGGCCGGAGACCGGAGGACCGAGACATGAGCGGCGGCGCGGCGAACGGGTTCGAGCGACTGCGCGAACAGATGGTGGAGCGGCAGGTCCGCGCCCGCGGCGTCACCTCGGCGCCGGTGCTCCGCGCGATGCGCACGGTGCGCCGCGAGGGCTACGTGCCGTCGTACCTCGGCGAGTTCGCGTACGAGGACTCGCCGCTGCCGATCGAGGCGGAGCAGACGATCTCGCAGCCGTACATCGTCGGCTTCATGATCGAGGCGATGGGCCTGCGCGGCGGCGAGCGCGTGCTCGAGATCGGCACGGGATCGGGCTACGCGGCCGCCGTGCTGGGGGAGATCGCCGGCGAGGTCTACACGATCGAACGCCACGCCAGGCTCGCGGCGATCGCCACCGAGCGCCTGGCGCGCGACGGTTACCGCAACGTCCACGTGCGCTGCGGCGACGGCACGCTCGGCTGGCCCGAGATGGCGCCGTTCGCGGCGATCGTCGTTGCCGCGGGCGGTCCGCGGGTGCCGGAGGCGTTGAAGCAGCAGCTGGCCATCGGCGGTCGGCTCGTGATCCCGATCGGCGATGCCGCGGGCCACCAGCAGCTGGTGCGCGTGACGCGCACCGGCCAGGAACGCTGGCACGAGGTCGTGCTGGCCAACGTGCGGTTCGTGCCGTTGATTGGCGCCGAAGGCTGGCGGAAGCCGGCCGGCGAAACGGTTGCCGAACCGGTTTCGACGCCGATCGCGAACGTCGTCGCCGTGCGCGCCGAACCGTTCGCGTCGCCGGAGAACGTCGACCTCGCGCCGTTGCTGCGCCGCATCGGCCAGGCGCGCGTCGTGCTGCTCGGCGAAGCCACGCATGGCACCGCCGAGTTCTACCGGTTCCGCGCGAGCTGGTGACGCGCCACGGCTTCACGATCGTCGCCGCCGAGGCCGACTG
>CAYMRG010000294.1:0-6773 GCA_964392555.1 uncultured candidatus Brocadiaceae bacterium | reverse complement strand
TGCGCACCGTCGACGAGGTGCTCGAATCGCTCGGCGCCAGCAACATCGCGCGCATCTCGGTGCTCAACAAGCTCGACCTGGTCAGCGACCGGGCCAACCTCGCCGAGCTCTACAAGCTCGAGCCGCACGCGATCGCCTGCTCGGTCGCGACCGGCGACGGCCTGCCCGACCTGATGGCCGCGATCCAGGGCCACCTCGCCGCGGTCGAGAACCACGTCGAGATCCTGGTGCCGCACGCGGCCGGCGGCCTGCGCGCCGAGATCCGTGCCAAGGCGACCGTGATCTCCGAGTTCTTCACCAACGAAGGCTGCCTGATGGAGATCCAGGCCTCGCCGGCGCTGCTCGGGCGGCTGTTCGCCGAGGGCGCGCGCAGGGCCGAGGCCAGCGACCGGCCGCCGCCTGGCACCGCAGACGCGCCGCCGCCCAAGGCCGACTGAACTGGCCGCCGGCCGAACCCGCGAGCGTCACAGCCGCTTCTGCACGAGCAGCGTGTTCGAGATCCGGATCCCCTCGCGGCCGGTCGCGTCGTCTTCGCGCAGTTCGAGCACGCGGCAGCCCTTCGCCTCGACCAGCGCGAACAGCTCGCGCTGCGGCAGCACGTGCATCTCGATGTTGGTCAGGTTGCGGCCGGCGAGGTAGTCGTCGATGCGGAATCGGTAGCCGACGGCGTAGGTAGGCACCTGGAAGTAGCCGAGGCCGCCCGGCCGCAGCATGCCGAGCATGTCGCCCAGCAGGCGCGCGATCACCGGCGGCGGATTGTGCTGCAGCACGATCCGCGAATACAGGAAGTCGATCGCCCCGAGCCGGGCCAGGTCGTCGATCGACTGCAGATGCACGAACCGGACGTTGCCGACGCCCACCGCGCGGGCTTGCTCTTCGGCCAGCCGCAGGTGGGCCGCCGAGATGTCCAGCGCCAGCACCTCGCCGACATGCTTGGCGAGATGCACCGTCACCCGGCCGACGCCGCAACCGAGTTCGAGCAGGCGCTCGACGCGGCCCGGCGTCACGCCGGCGCGCGCCAGCGCACAATGCAGCCATTCCAGGTCCGAGGCTCCGGACGCGTAGAACTCGTCGCGGTTGGACGGCAGGTTGCGCTGCCGGAACTTCTCGTCCGTGAGCACCGACCAGTGCGGTTCGGTCGCGCCGAGATGGCTCCACTGGGCAGCGGTCTTGGCGAACAACTGGGCCAGCTTGTCCGGGGAGACCTCGACGTCGACCGCCATCGGCCGGTCAACCGGCGAGGAATGGCGGATCACCGGCGCGCTCAGCTTGCCCACCACACCGGCCTCGACCGCCGGGCCGGTGCGGAACTCGTCCGACGCCAGGAACTGGCGGCGTAACGACCCGAGGTCCGGCGAGCCGGCGCAGACCCGCTCCACCACCAGGTCGCTCTCGGGTTCGCGCCCCAGCAGCAGGCGGTAGGCGTAGACGACGTCTTCGCGAGTCACCACAGCAAGTCCTCCTCGTGGCGGTCATCCGGCAGCGGGTTGGACGGTCCGATCGACCGACTCCGGATCGACTCCCCTCGCTGCCGTGTCCGCAAGGATAGCGACTTCACCGCTGCATGGCGAACCCGGCGAAGGGAGTAGCCGTCACTTCGCTGGGTCGAGCACCACCAGCAGGTCTTGCGCCTTGACCATCGCCTTGACGTCCGTGCACAACTCACGCACGGTGCCGGCGACCGGCGCCCGCACGACCGTCTCCATCTTCATCGCCTCGAGCGTCAGCAACGGTTCGCCCTCGGCAACCTTGGCGCCTTCGCGCACTTGCAGCGCGATCACGCGGCCGGGCATCGGCGCGCCGACCTCGCCTGGCGCCGCCGGATCGGCGCGACGGCGCTGCTCGGTCTCCTTGACCAGCGAACGATCCTGGATCGCGACCTGCCGGTTCTGGCCGTTGAGCTTGAAGTAGACCGTGACGATGCCCTCCTCGTCGGGCTCGCTGAGCGCCTCGAGCGAGATCACGAGCGTCTTGCCCGGCTCGATCTCGACCCAGACCTCCTGCCCCATCTCGATGCCGTAGAAGTAGACCGGCGTCGGCAGCAGCGAGACGTCGCCGCAGCGGTTGAGGAACGCGAAGTGCTCGTCGAGCACGCGCGGGTAGAGCGCGTGGCTGACGACGTCGCGGAACGCGGGCTCCTGGCCCATGCGGTGTTCGACGTGCCGCGTCGCCTTCTCGAAGTCGAACGCCGGCATGCCGTCGCTGGGCCGCCCCTCGAGCACCGGCAGCCCCTTCAGCACCGCCTCGCGCAGATCGCCGGGGAACCCGCCCGGCGGGTGGCCGAGGTAGCCCTGGAAGTACTGCACGACGCTCTGCGGGAAGTCGAGCCGCTTGCCCTCCGCCAGCAGCTTCTGCTTGGTCGCCTGCGTCGACGCCGCGAGCTCGCTGCGCATCGTCAGCAGGTCGTTCTGCACCAGGAAGATCGCGAAGTCGCCGACCATCTTCGACGACGGCGTGACCTTCGGGATGTCGCCGCAGAGCTGGTTGACGACCGCGAAGGCGTGCTTGACGTCGCTCCAGCGGTGCAGCAGCCCCAGCGACGCGACCTGCGGCCGCAGGTTCGAGTACTGGCCGCCCGGGATCTCGTGGTAGTAGACCTCGCTGGTGCTGCTCTTGAGGCCGCACTCGAACGGCGTGTAGAACTCGCGCACCGCCTCCCAGTAGTCGGCCAGCGGCTGGATCTGCTTGTTGGTCAGACCGGTCTCGCGCGGATGGCCGTGCAGCGCCGCGATCAGCGCGTTCATGCTCGGCTGCGAGGTCAGCCCCGCCATCGGCGCCAGCGCACAGTCGACGATGTGCACGCCGCTCTCGATCGCCGCGATGTAGGTCGCGACGCCGTTGCCCGACGTGTCGTGGGTGTGCAGATGGATCGGCAGCTGCGTGACCTCGCGCAGCCGCGAGATCAGCATGCGCGCCGCCTGCGGCCGCAGCAACCCGGCCATGTCCTTGACGCACAGGATGTGCGCCCCCATGTCCTCGATGCGCTTCGCCAGGTCGACGTAGTAGCCGAGGCCGTACTTCGTCCGGTTCGGGTTGTCGACGTCGCCGGTGTAGCAGACCGCGACCTCGGCGAGCTTGCCGGTGCGCAGCACGCGCTCGACCGAGACCTGCATCGAGTCGAGGTCGTTGAGGCTGTCGAACACGCGGAACACGTCGATGCCGCACGCTGCGGCCTCGTCGATGAAGCCCTCGACGACGTTCTGCGGGTAGCTCGTGTAGCCGACCGCGTTGGCGCCGCGCAGCAGCATCTGGTGCAGGACGTTCGGCACCAGCCGCTTCAACGCCTGCAGGCGTTGCCATGGATCCTCGTTGAGGAAGCGGTAGGCGACATCGAAGGTCGCGCCGCCCCAGGTCTCGAGCGAGAAGAACTGGTGGCCGAGGTGCGCCGTCGCGTGCGCGACCGCCGCCATGTCGCGGGTGCGGACGCGCGTCGCCAGCAGCGACTGGTGCGCGTCGCGCATCGTCGTATCGGTCAGCATCGGCCGCTTCTGCCGCTTGATCCACTCGACAACCTTCGCCGGTCCGCCCTCGGCGAGGATCTGCGCGCTGCCGGGCGGCGGCGACCCGGGCGGCACCTGCGGCAGCGGCGCGGCGACGCAGGCCGACGGCTTCAGCCGCTGGTCGGCGCGGATCGTCGGGTGGCCGTTGACGACGACGTCGGCCAGGTAGGTAAGCAGCTTGGTCGCGCGATCGCGGCTGCGCGGGATGTCGAACAGCTCGGGCGTGTCGTCGAGGAAGCGTGTCCACGTCGCGCCGTGCAGGAAGGTGTCGTGCGCGAGCACGTTCTGCAGGAACGCGAGGTTGGTCTTGACGCCGCGGATGCGGAATTCGCGCAGCGCCCGCAGGCCCTTCTGCGCCGCCTGCGCCAGCGTCGGCCCGAACGTGATGCTCTTGACCAGCAGCGAGTCGTAGTGGCCCGACACCACCGTGCCGGCGAGGCCGTCGCCGCCGTCGAGCCGCAGGCCGAAGCCGCCCGGCGCGCGGTAGGCCGCGATCGTGCCGGTGTCGGGCAGGAACTCGTTGGCCGGGTCCTCGGTGGTGATGCGGCACTGGATCGCGTAGCCGCGCGGCCGCACGCTGCTCTGGCCGAAGATGCCGACCTCGGGCGAGCCCAGCTCGAAGCCCTGTTCGATGCGGATCTGCGCCTGCACGATGTCGATGCCGGTCACCTGCTCGGTGACCGTGTGCTCGACCTGCAACCGCGGGTTCACCTCGATGAAGTAGTGCCGGTCGTCGGCGACCAGGAACTCGAACGTGCCGGCGTTGTGGTAGCCGACCTCGCGCGCGAGCTTCAGCGCGTCGGCGAACAGCGCCTGCCGCACACTCTCGGCGAGGTTCGGCGCCGGCGCGATCTCGACGACCTTCTGGTGGCGGCGCTGCACCGAGCAATCGCGCTCGTGCAGGTGGACGACGTTGCCGGCGAGGTCGCCGAGGATCTGCACCTCGATGTGCCGGACCTTCGGCAGGTATTTCTCGAGGAACACCACCGGGCTGCCGAACGCCGCCAGCGACTCGCTGCGCGCCTGGCGCAACAGCGGCGCGAGTTCGCGCAGTTCTTCGACCACCCGCATGCCACGGCCACCGCCGCCGTGCGCCGCCTTGACGATCGTCGTGCCGTGCTGGCGGAAGAACGTCTCGCCGACCTGGAACGCCGCCGCTTCGTCGGCCGGCAGCTCGATGCCCGGCACGGTCGGGATGCCGAGCCGCTGGGCTTCCTTGCGCGCCTCGACCTTGTCGCCGAGGAACTGGATGACCGGCGCGCGCGGGCCGAGGAACGCGATCCCGGCGTCGCGCACGGCGGCGGCGAACGCGTGGTTCTCGGACAGGAAGCCGTAGCCGGGATGGATCGCGTCGACCCTGGCCCGCTTGGCGATCGCGATGATCTCGTCGCCACCGAGGTAGGCGGCGACCGGAGCCTTGCCCTTGCCGATCAGGTAGCTCTCGTCGGCCTTGTAGCGGTGCTGGTTGGTCGCGTCCTCCTCGCTGAACACCGCGACCGTGCGGATGCCGAGTTCGGCGCAGGCGCGGAAGACGCGGATCGCGATCTCACCGCGGTTGGCACACAGGACCTTGTGGAAGGGGCGAGTTTCCATGCGACGAGGGTAGAGGCTCGAACCAGCGGCCCGATGGGGCTTGATGAGGATTTCGGCAGGAACAACGCATCGGCTGGATCGGATCGCCGAAGCCGCGCGCGTCCCGCTTCGGGACCCGCGGCGTGGCCCCCTGTATGGGCCTTGCTGCGGTTGCCGATCTTGCGCCCATGCTGCTCGTCAAGCTGCTGGCGACGTTCGTCGCCGTGTTCGTGCTGGCCGGCGATCCGCTGCTCGGTGGCCTCGCCGTGGTCGTCGGCCTCGGGCTCGTCGTGGCGCTCTGCCACCGCGCCGTGCGCGCCAACCTGCCCGTCGAACCGACCCTCGTCGCCATCGATCTCGAGCCGACCCCGGCGACGGCCGACGCCACCGCGGCAGTGCGCGCGCTCGGCTTCGAGCAGCTGGCTCCTGGATATGAGCTGCAGACCCCGCTGCGACCCGCCGCCGTGCCGTTCGTCGATCGCTCGCGCAACCTGCTGGCGGCGGTCTACCAGCTGCAACAGCCGACCCAGCGAACCTACTGCGACATCGTCTCGCTCGGGCAGGGCGGCGCCGTGCTGACGACTGCCAACGCGCCGGACGCCGGCAACCTGCCGCCGCCGGCCGGCGGCCGGCTGCAGATCCTCGCCGACCGTGGGCCGGCGGAGCTGGTCACCGCCCACCTCGCCGGCCTCGAGCTGCTCCGCGGCACGACGTTCCGCACCGCGCGCGTCGCCGGCTTCGGCGCCGACGACTTCGTCCGCGCACTCACCGACTGCCTGCGCGCCCAACGCGCCGGTCGCGACGCCGCGCCCCTGCGCACGACGCTGGTGGCGCTGTGGCGGACGCTGTCCGGCCGATCGCCACACCGGGCACCGCTGGCGGCGCAGCTCGCCCAGGGCACGGCCGTCAACGGGTCGAGCGCGCGCGCGGCGCACTGACCGCCGCCACGACCCCGCGCCCACCGCGCGCTTGCGCCGGCCCGCGCCGCATCTACGCTGCGCGCGTGGGTCGTCCCAACCAGAGCGCTGCGCGCCGCAGCGAACTGCTGCCGCGCGTCGCGGCGACGTTCGCCGAGCACGGCTACCGCCGCACGACCACCGCGCTGCTGGCCGAGCGCTGCGCCGTGCAGGAGGTGATCCTCTACCGGCTGTGGGCCGACAAGCGGTCGATGTTCCTGGCCGCGATCGAATTCGTCGCCACCAACGCCGAAGCGATCTGGGCCCGGCAGCTGGACACCGCGGCCGACGACCCGCGCACCGCCGCCGAGATCGTCCTCGACTACGAGGCCGAGCACCTCGGCGAGTTCGGCTTCTACCGCATCCTGTTCGCCGGCCTGTCCGAGACCGACGATCCGCAGATCACGGCCGGTCTGCGCGACGCCTACCGACGCTTCCAGGCGTTCCTGCGCGCGCGGACCACCGAGCACCGCGCCGCGCGCGCCGGTGCGGGCCGCCGACGCGCTGGCAGCGCAAGCGGCCGACCCGATGCCGATGCGACCGCCTGGGCGCTGCTCGGCCTCGGCACCGTCGTCAACCTGGCTCGCGAACTCGACCTCCTGCCGCCGGCCGAACGCGCCGAGCTGCTGCGGCGAGTCGGCCGCCTGCTGCTCGCCGGCAGCTGATCCGGGTGCGCCGCTTTCTCCGGGTGCGCCGCTTTCGCCGCCCGGCGGCGTCGGGCTTCCCCGAAGCGTGCTCGGCGGGG
>CAYMRG010000293.1:0-6775 GCA_964392555.1 uncultured candidatus Brocadiaceae bacterium | reverse complement strand
AGCGGGCGAGGATCCGGCGCTGGACCTCGATCGCGCGGGCGAGGCGTTCGACGGCCAGCGACAGGGCCGTGTCCTGAGCCTCCGGGGTGCAGTCGAGGCGCGCGAGGTCGTGCAGCGCGCCGCCGAGCCGGCATTGCAGGTCGATGTCCTCGGGGTGGTCCGTGCAAGCCTTCTCGCGCAGCGCCAGGCACTCCTCGAGGAGGGCGCGGGCCTCGTCGGGTCGCTGCTGGGTCGCGCGCAGGCTGCCGAGGGTATCGAGCGCGTCGCCCAGGATCGTCGCGGGCTGCGGCCAGACATGGGCGTCCGGCGGCATCGCGCGGACGATCGCGATCGATTCGAGCAGCAGGCGTTCGCCTTCCTCGGTGCGCGCGGTGTCGAGGCAGTGGGACGCGCGGTTGCGCAGGATCAGCGCCAGCGTCGCCTGGTATTCGTCGTAGGTCGGGTGCGCGGCGAGCGCCTGTCGCGCGCAGTCGACGGCGGCGGTGAGCTCGCGATCGAGGGCCGCTGGGTCGCGGGTGATCTCCGGCAGGCACGCGCGCAGGTTGTGGACCTGGGCGAGACCGAACAACGAACTGCTGCGGCGGGCCGGCAGCGTCGCCGCGGCTTCGTAGTCGCGCAGCGCCGCGGCCGAGCATTCGCGGAGCTGCTCGCGATCGCCGAAATCGCTGTAGAGCGCGGCCAGGTTGCCGTTGGCCGAAGCGCGCACGTCGATCTCCTCGAGCGCGATGTCGGTGCGATCGCCACCGAGCGCGCCGATCGCCTCGCGGTAGGTCGAGATCGCCCGCTCGCGCTGGCCGGCGCGCGCCAGCATCGTGCCGAGGCGCGCCAGCGCCCGCGCCGCGTCGCGGCGCAGCCGCTCGTGCCTGGGATGCTTCTGCATCAGCACCCGGTACATCGCGCACGCCTCTTCGAGCGTCTCCCGCGTCACCGGCTCGGCCTCGGGCACGAACCGCAGCCGGTCGTTGGCGAGCGAGACCAGCATCTTGTCGATCGCGTCGAGCGACGTCGTGAAGCTCTCGTCGGCGACCGTGACCGCGGCCTGCAGCTCCCGGTTGACCTCGCGCTCGCGCCACGCGAACGCGGCGGGGACGGTCAGAGCGGCGATCGCGACGGCGGCGGCCGCGGTGGCGGCGACGCGATGGCGCTGGCACCAGCGCCACGTGCGCAGGCCGAGGCCGAGCCGGCGCGCGTGGATCGGTCGCCGCTGCAGCACCGCGCCGAGATCGGCGGCGAACGCCTCGACATCGGGGTAGCGGCGCTCGCGGTCGCGATCCATCGCGGTGCGCACGACCAGTTCGAGCTCGGGTGGCACCTCGCGATTTCGGGCGCGCAGGCTCGGCGGTTCGCCGTCGCGGATCCGCTGCGGATCCGGTGCGTCGGCGAATGGCGCGACGAGCGTCAGCATCTGCCACAGCGTCGCCGCCAGCGAGTAGACGTCGGTGCGTTCGTCGACCGCGTCGCCGCGCAGCTGCTCGGGCGACATGAACGCCGGCGAACCCGGCGTGTTGCCGGTGCGCGTGAACTCCCGGCCGCCGCCGATCCGCGCGACGCCGAAGTCGAGCAGGACCGCGCGTCCGTCGGGCGTCAGCATGATGTTCGACGGCTTGATGTCGCGGTGGACGATGCCGCGCAGGTGCGCGTGGCGGACGCCGAGCGCCAGCGACTGCACGATCCGCGCGCAGACCTGCCACCAGGTGCCGGCGATCAGGTCGGTGCCGGTCTCGTGCGCGCCGAGCACGTGCCAGAGGTCGCGGCTGCCGAGATCGGCCGGATTGCGGCCCGCGAGGCGGTTGCACAGCTCGTGCACCGACAGGCCATGCAGCAGCTCCATCGCGTACCACGGCACGCCGTCCTGCTCCCCGGAGGCGAGCACCGGGACGACGGCCGGATGCGCGAGCCGGGCGACCGCCTCGATCTCGCGGCGGAAGCGCTCGCGGGCGCCCTCGAAGAACAGCAGCTCGGGGCGGACGATCTTCAGCGCGACGCGCCGGTTCAGCGATTCCTGCTCGGCCTCGTACACGACGCCCATGCCGCCGCTGCCGAGCCGGCGCAGCAGCCGGAACTCGCCGAGGCGCTCCGGGAAGTCGCGCTGCGGCGTCGGTTGGCCGAGCAGGCCGAGCTGGCGGCAGCGCTGCAGGCCGCGCGCGAGCCCGGCCCGGTGGGCCGGGTGGGCCGCGACGAACGCCTCGAGCTCGCGTTCGCCGCCTTCGTCGAAGGCGGCGAGCGCCGCGGCGAGCAGTTCTTCCAGCGGGTCTTCGGCGGCTTCGGCCATCGTCGGGCAGTCTACGGGTCGACCCGCCGCGTCATTGCGCAGCGGCAGGGGCGATCGGGTGGCGCAGGTAGGCGACGATGTCGCGCGCGTCCCGCTCGTCGAAGCGCCACTCGGGCATCGGCGGGCGCAACTTCCGGCCGCCGGGCAGTTCGCCGGTCTGCAGGAAGGTGATCGCCTGGTCATCGGTGAGGCCGGGCAGGCCGGCGATCGGCGGGGCGGCCGGCGCCCAGGGCATCGGGACGGTGGCCGCGAACGGCAGCGCACTGCCCATCAGCCACCGGTCGGCGACGAACCTGCCCTGCTCGTCGCGTGGGCTGTGGCAGTCCGTGCACAGGCTGGCGCGCTCGACCAGGTAGCGGCCGCGGGTGGCGTCCGCGCTGGTGGCGGCGGTCGGCGCTGGGCCGCCACAGGCGGTGGCGAGCAGGGTGGCTGCCGCGGCGACGGCCGGCAGCAGGGAAGCGAGGGGACGGCGCGCGCGGCGCGCCACGGCGAACGGGGTCTGGTGCATAGGTGCTCTCTCCAGGATCCGCACCGCGCAGTTGTCACACCGCGCGGGTGGATTCGCGTTCAGAAGGTCACGCCGAACGAAGCCGAGATGCCGACGAACTCGCTGTCGTAGCCGGCGATCGCGAAGCCGCCGTTGTCGTCGCTTTCGCCCATGTGCTGCCAGCGTCCGATGCCGCTGAGCGCGACCTCGTAGCGACCGAACGTGACGCGCGTCCCGACCTCGAACCCGTAGCGCGCGGTCGTCGCGTCGTAGTCGCGCGCGTCACCTTCCGGGTCGATGTTCGTCGCGGCGATGCCGACGCCCGCCTCCGCGAACACCGACCAGCGCAGCGACTCGTTCGCGAGCACGGTCCATTCGGGCGCGGCCTCGAAGTAGACGCCGGCCGATTGGTAGTCGGTCTCGCGGTCGGTGACCTGGTCGGTCAGGCGGTAGTCGCCGATCGTGACGCCGAGGCGCACCGGCAGGTCGAGCGGCCCCGAGGCGAACCGGTAGGTGCCGTGCACGTAGACGGTGCCGTCGCTGGCTTCGACCGGGTTGGCGCCGGCCTTGCCCTCGAACAGGTCGTCGTCGCTGACCATCGACTCGAGCCTCAGGCCGCCACCGAAGCCGGCGCTGCCGACGTACTCGCCGGCGAGGCGGAACAGCGCGGCGCGGGTTCGGTCGTCGAGATCGCTGTCCGCGGTGCGGTGCTCGAACGTGCCGGAAGCGAGGCTCAGCGCGACGTGCATCCTCGCGGCGTCGGCGGCGGATTCCTGCGCGACCAGCGGCGAGAGGAGCAGCAGCGAAAGAAGGGAACGGCGCAACGGCAGCGCCCTGACGAGCGGGGTCTTGTGCATAGGTGTCCTCTCCAGGATCCGTGTCTCGCCGATGTCACGCCGGACGTTTGGATTTCGCGGCACCGGCCGCGAACGCGCGGCACGATGGGCGGATGCGCCCGGTGCAGAACCCGCCGAACCCGTGGTCGACCGCGCACGTCGAGTGGCTCGGCACGCCACCGCCGGCCGCGCTGGAGGTGTTCGAGGAGGAGGCGAGGTCGGTCGTCAATCCGGTCGACAGCCCGGACCTGCCATTCCGTTGGTCGCTGAACCCGTACCGCGGCTGCTTCCACGGCTGCGCCTACTGCTACGCGCGGCCGTCGCATGAGTATCTGGGCTTCGGCGCCGGCACCGACTTCGAACGCCGCATCGTCGTCAAGACCAACGCGCCGGAGCTGCTGCGCGCGCACCTCGGGCGAGCGGCGTGGCGCGGCGAGACGATCGCGATGTCGGGCGTCACCGATTGCTACCAACCGCTCGAGGCGAACTACGAACTGACGCGTCGCTGCCTGCAGGTGTGCGCCGAGTACCGCCAGCCGGTCGGCATCGTCACCAAGGGTGCCTTGGTCGAGCGCGATGTCGACGTTCTCGCCGAGCTCGCGCGGCACGGCGCGGCGACGGTGTTCGTCAGTGTGCCGTTCGCCGATGAGGCCGACGCGCGCGCGATCGAGCCGTTCGCCGGTTCACCGGCGCGGCGGCTGCGCGCGCTGCGCACGCTGGCCGCGGCCGGCGTGCCGACCGGGGTGTCGGTGTCACCGCTGATCCCGGGGCTCAACGACCACCAGGTGCCGCGGATCCTCGAACTGGCGCGCGACGCCGGCGCCCGCCACGCGTTCCACGTGCTGCTGCGGCTGCCGGGCGCGGTCGAGGACGTGTTCGCCGAACGGCTGCGCGGCGCGTTCCCCGACCGCGCGGACAAGGTGCTGTCGCTGCTCGGCCAGATGCGCGGCGGCACGGTCAAGGACGCGCGCTTCCACCATCGCATGCGCGGCAGCGGGCCGCGCTGGCAGATCGTCGCCGACCTGTTCGCGCGCACCGCGCGGCGTCTCGGCCTCACGCCGCCACCGTGCCCCATCGAGCCGAGTCCGTTCCGGCGGCCGAACCAGCAAGGCTGGCTGTTCGGCAGCGGATAGCATCCGCCGGCGATGAAGATCCGCCTGCTGACGGTTTCGCACAAGCAGCCCGACTGGGTGCAGGCCGGCTGCCAGGACTTCGAACGACGGCTGCCGCGCGAGTGGGGCTTCCAGGTCGTCGAGGTGAAGCCCGGTGCGCGCACGTCGGGCGCGCCGGTCGCCAAGGTGCAGGCCGACGAGGCGCAGCGGCTGCTCGCCGCGGTGCCGAAGGGCGCGCGGCTGGTCGCGCTCGACGAACGAGGTGTGGGCTGGTCGACGCGCGACCTGGCGCATCGGCTGCAGCAGTGGCAGCAGGACGGGCGCGATCTCGCGCTGGTCATCGGCGGCGCCGACGGTCTCGCCGACGAGGTCCTGCGCGCGGCCGAGGTGCGGCTGTCGTTGTCGGCGATGACGATGCCACACGGTCTCGTGCGGATCGTCGTGGTCGAACAGCTCTACCGGGCGGCGACCGTGCTGCAGGGGCACCCGTACCACAAATAGACACTTGCCGGGCTTCCCTAGGGATTCTTCCGGGAGTTCTGCCACAGGTGGATTCGGGGCACGGTCGATGAGCGGGGCGTGTCCGGCACTCCGATCCAGCCTCCTGACGAAGGTGCGCTCGCCGCGGCGGGCTCCGCCCGCATCCGCGTGCGCGGCCGTCGCTTCGCGCTGGTCGGGTCGATCGGCGGGACGCTGACGGTCGCCTTCGCGCTGCTCGCCGGCTGGCTCGGCTGGTCGACGATGGCGCTGGTGCCGGTCGTCGCGGCGTTCGTCGCCGCCGTCGGGTGCGCCGCGGTCTCGTTCCGGCGCTCGGTGTTCGTGCAGATCGACGACCTCGAGGCGGCGCGCCGCGCGGCGTTGACCGTCGCGCTGTCGAAGGCCCAGTTCCTCGCGAACATGAGCCACGAGATCCGCACGCCGATGAACGCGGTGCTCGGCATGGCCGAGCTGCTGGCGCGTTCGCGGCTGGACGCCGAGCAGGAGCAGATGGCGGCGACGATCCTGTCGTCGGCCGAGTCGCTGCTGACCGTTCTGAACGACATCCTCGACTACTCGAAGATCGAAGCCGGCAAGCTCGAGCTCGAGATCGTCGACTTCGACCTGCTGCGGGTCGTCGACGACTGCGCGGCGTTGTTGCACGGCGTGTCCGACCAGAAGGGCGTCGAGCTGCTGACCTTCGTCGATCCGCGGCTGGCGACGGCGCACCGCGGCGATGGTCCGCGCATCCGGCAGGTGCTGCTGAACTTCCTCAGCAACGCTGTGAAGTTCACGATCGAAGGCGAGGTCGTGATCGGCGCGGACCTGATCGACGAAGACGCGGCGACGCAGGAGGTCAGGCTCTGGGTGCGCGACACCGGCGTCGGCCTCGACACCGAAGCCAGGGCCCGGCTGTTCACGCCGTTCATGCAGGCGGATGCGACGACGACGCGGCGGTTCGGCGGCACGGGCCTCGGTCTGGCGATCTCGCGGCGTCTGATCGAACAGATGGGCGGGCGCATCGAGGTGCACAGCGAGGTCGGCAAGGGCTCGACGTTCGCCGCCGTGCTGCGCCTGCCGCGCGGCGCGACGGCCGAACAGCGCGTGCGGTCCGAGGACGTCGACCTGTCCGCCTGTGCGCTGCTGATCGTCGACGACAACGAGACCAACCGCCACCTGATGGTCATGCAGCTCGCACCGACCAAGATCGGCATCGACGTCGCGAGCAATGCGATCAGCGCGCTCGAGGTGCTGCGCACCGCGGCGCGGCGCGGCAAGCCGTTCACGATGGCGATCCTCGACATGGCGATGCCGGGCATCGACGGGCTGCAGCTCGCCGAGGCCATCCGCCAGGACCCGCTGATCCCGAAGCTGCCGGTGACGCTGGCCAGCTCGCTCGGCACGCGGCCGAGCATGGCCGAGATGGCGTCGGCCGAAGTGTTCCGCTGGCTCAGCAAGCCGCTGTCGTCGGCGCGCCTGCTGCAGGTCGCGGCCGACATGGCGCGGGCGCATGCCGGCATGGTCGCGCAGCCGGTGGCGGCCAGCGCCGACGAATCGGCGGTCCTGACGTTCGGCGATCGCTCACCGGCCG
>CAYMRG010000292.1:669-6793 GCA_964392555.1 uncultured candidatus Brocadiaceae bacterium | reverse complement strand
ATGCGCAGCAGCGCGTCGGGCAACAGCTTGATCGCCCAGCACGTGCCGACGAACACGAGGCCCGCGGCGACCAGCAGGATCATCGCCGTGTCGCAGCCGAGGTGCGCCAGCAGCATGCAGCCGAGCGTGCCGGCGAGGATGCCGACGAACGACAGCCCGTTGATCAGCGCGATCACGGCGCCGCGGCGGTTGGCCGGCGAACGCCACTGCACCAGCGCGTTGAGCGGCACGACGACGAAGCCGCTGGCGATGCCGAGCAGCACCATCCAGACGAACGTCCCGACGCGCCCGGGCACGAACACGCCCATCGCCGCGCTGCCGAGCGCGAGGCCGAGCGCGCCGAGCGGGATCAGCCCGGTCTCGACCTTGCCCTTGGCGAACTGCAGCACCTGCTTGCCGTAGACGAGCACGTCCTGGCCGAGCAGGCTCGCGATCCCCCAGAACACGACCGAACCGAGCGTCGCGAGCCACAGCGGGCGATCGCCGCGGATCGCCGTCCATGCCCCGCCGAGCGTCGCGCGGAACGACTCGGCGGTGCCGGCCGCGGCGACCTTGGGCACCGCGAGCGCCGCGCCGAAACCGACCACCGCGAGCCCGGTGAGCGCCGCGCCGGCGATCCAGACCTGCGCGCCGACGGCGGCCAGCAGCAGCCCGCCGGCGACGTTGCCCAGGATGATCGCCAGGAAGCTCGCGGCCTCGAGCCGACCGTTCGCGGTGGTCAGGCGGTCGTGTGGCAGGATCTCCGGCAGGATGCCGTACTTCGCCGGCGCGAACAGCGCGCTCTGCGCGCCCATCCCGCCGAGCACCACCAGCGGCAGCCAGCCGGTCGGCTGCAGCGCGAGCGCCACGGCGCCGCCGGCCATCAGCGCCACCTCGAGCGCCTTCGTCCACAGCACCAGGCTGCGCTTGCCGACGCGATCGCCCAGCGCCATCGCCGGCAGCGAGAACAGCGTTAGCGGCAGCGTGAAGACGACGAACGCGAGCGTCGTCGCGGTCTGTCGCCCCGCCTCGTCGTCGGCGGCGATCGCGCCCATCGCCAGCAGCGCGACCAGGATCTTGAACGCGTTGTCGTTGAACGCGCCGAAGAACTGCGCGATCAGCAGGCCGGCGAGCGGGTGGCGGGGTGGTTTTCGCAACTCGGACATGGTTCGTGGACGGTATCGACAGGATCAGTATCGAAGCCTCCGTCGATTCTCGGGAGCAACTAATGCTTCTCCAATCGATAAGCAGAGCTTCACAGTCGGGAAGCCGAGCGCCGGTGGTACCCGACGCAGATCGCATCTTCCAATTCGTTGCGGCCACCTGCGCTCGGCGCGGGGATACCAGCGACCATTCCCGAACCCTCATGAACCACACCCCGGCTTCCGTTCGCCATTTCCTCCGTTCCGCATCCGCGGTGACATGCCTCGCCCTCGCTGCTGCGGCGCAAGCGGGCAGCTCGGTCACGATCGTCAACGGCAACATGCTCTTCCGACAACAGGCGATGCCGTCGGCGAGCTCGAACACTTGGGCCTACGCCGACATGCAGGCCAATGGCACGGGGAGCCTGGACCAGCTGTGGAGCCTGTGGTGGTACTACCGCGTCGCGGGCGACGCCCAGGAGTACACGTTCCGCAACGACGTCGCGCCCAACGCCCCGACCCGGATCAGCACCGGCACGGCGATCGTCAGCGACTGGCCGAATGTCGCCGGACGCGGGTTGTTTTCGTCGCACCTCGTCGAGTCGCTGGTCAGCACCGGCCCCGATCGCGGCTACGTGCAGGCCACGATGACGCTGACCAACCTGACGGCGTCGCCGCTGACCATCGACCTGTTCTCGCTGTCGGACCTGGAGGTCGGCGGCTCCTTCAGCGGCTTCGCGACCAACGTCGCGTGGGGCGACCTGCGCTCCCAGTACGCCGAGCAACAGGGCGTGAACGGTTCGGGGATCGAGTACTACTGCCCGGACGCCGACCAGGTGCAGGTCAACGTGTTCGGACCCTCCACGCCAGGCGCGCTGCCCTTCCTCCTCAGCAACAGCACGGTCGACGACCTGGCCGGCTGGAACGGCACGTTCGGCCCCGGCGACCACAACGGCGCCTTCCAATGGCACCGGACGATTCCAGCGTCGGGTCAGATGACGTTCACCGTCTACGTCGCGATCACCTCGCAGCGGCCGATCCAGTCGCTCTATGGCAACGCGGGCGCGGGCGCACCCGGTCTGCCGACGATCCAGGCGAACGAACGAGCGCTCGTCGACCCGACCAACCTCGTCGCCCGCAGCTACTCCGTCGATCTCGCCGGCGCGCTGCCGGCCTCGATCGCCCTGCTGGCGAGCAGCCTGGCGTCGGCCGCGATCGTCCTGCCGGACCTCGAGATCTACGTCGATCCGTCCGCCTTCGTGACCACCGTCGCGGCGATCGACGCCAGCGGCGCCGCCTCGGCGACGGTCGGCCTGCCGAACGATCCGGCGCTGAACGGCGTGTCCGTCTACCACCAGTACTTCGTGCTCGACACCGCGGCGGTGAACGGCCTGCTCGCCTGGACCCCTGGCCTGCAGCAGCAGATCGGCTCCTGGTAAGCGTCGCCGCGGCGAACGCGCGGAACGATCGCGCGTCGTTCGTTACGCTGCGCTTCATGATCGACCTGCACCGTCTGGCCGGGTTCCACCTCGTCGCCACGGAGGGCGGCTACGCGCGCGCGGCGCGCGCCGCGCCCTACCCGATCACGCAACCGGCGCTGCACCAGCAGGTGCGCAAGCTCGAAGCGGAGGTCGGCGTGGCGCTGCTCGAACGCGTCGGCAAGGACCGCATGCGACCGACGCCGGCCGGCGCGCACCTGCTGGCGTTCGCGGCGCCGTTCTTCCGCGACCTGCCGAACGTGGTCCGCAGCCTGCGCGGCGGCGAGTTCCTGGGCACGCTGGCGATCGAGGCGGAGTCGCTGCTGATCCGCAACCTGCTGCCGCCGTGGCTGCTGCAGTTGCGCCGACGCAAGCCGGGCGTGCAGCTGCGCCTGCAGGAGATGCTGCTGGCCGACGTCGCGCCGCTGCGCACGGGCCGCGCCGATGCGCTGCTCGTCCACCTGCCGGAGGTGCCCGGCGACATCGCGACGCTGCACGTCGCCGACCTGCACCCCTGCCTCGTGCTGCCGCGCGACCGCGCGACCGCGCGGCAGCGGCCGCCACGCCTCGAGGACCTGCGCGACCTGCCGTTCCTCGCCTACCCGCCCGACACGCGCCCCCACGCGCTGCAGATGCAGGCGCTGGCGAGCCACGGCGCCACGCCGGCGGAGACGATCACGCTCGACACCGCCGACGCGATCCTCGGCTTCGTCGAATCGGGCCTCGGCTGGTCGCTGGTGCCGAGCCTCGATCCCGGCGGCCCGACCGGGCGCCGCCTCGCCGCGTATCCGTGGGGCAAGCCGCGCGTGACGTTCCCGGTCGTGCTCGCGTGGCGCAAGGACGCGCCGGAGCACCCGATGCTCGATGCGCTGATCGCGTGCGCGCCGAAGGTCGGCTGAGGTCGGGTAAGAGCCTGAGAGAGAAATCCTCTCGAAGGCTCTGCGCGGCCCGGTACACGCCCTGCTGGACGACGATCAGATCACCGGGCTGCGCCACCGCGATCGCATCGGCGATCTCGGGACGGCTTCGGGCGTCGCCCCGCCTTCACTGGTATTCGAAGAACGCCACCGGGCAGTAGTTGGCGTTCACCGATCCCGTCGTGACCGAGGTCGGAGCACCCGCGGCATGCAGGATGCTCGAACGCGTCCGCGCGCCGACCTGGACCTGCACACCGTTCGAAACGACCAGCCCACCGGGGGCGAACAGGTCGAGGAACAGCGCCTGGCTCGTGATGAGCAGATCGGCGAACACCGGGTTGTTGGGCACCGTGAAGCTCAGGTTCATGTTCCCCGAACCATCCGACTGGATGTTGGGGGTGAGCAGGTTCTGCGGCGAGACCTGCCCGGTGCACAACGGGTTGACCCCGGCGAACACCGCGTTGAGCGGGAACGGCGTCGCCAGGCTGGTCCCGAGGCTCACGGCAAGCAGACCGGGGCTGTTACCGGGACACGCCGTGGCGCTCGCGGTGTAGCTCATCCCTTGCGCCAGGGGTTGCACCGTCAGGTTCGGCGTGCCACCGCCCGAGTGCGGGCAGCCGGCCGGGCCACTGACGATCGGCGAATAGAAGTTGGCGCGGTCGAGGCGGTAGTTGAAGGGCGAGCCGCCGCCGCTGTTGCCGAAGCAGCGGTACTCGACGATCAGGTTCTGGCCGGCGGGCACGTACGAGAAGGGCGTCGACAGCGTCACGAAGAACTGCCCGTTGGGCAGCGGGTTCGAGATGTCGCGCAGGTTGGGCAGCGTGATGTTGGCAGGGCCGAACACCGTCACCGGCGGCGTCGCGTAGTTGGTCGCGTAGGTGGTCGACATCGTCGCCGCGGTCAGGGTCGTGTAGCCCATGCGGATCTCGAGGTTGATGATGCGCCCCGTGTCCATCGTCGTCAGATCGCCATCCTGCCGGAAGCCGAGCTTGGTGATCGAATGGCCGCTCGGCACCGCGATGTCGATCGCCTCGTACAGGCATTGCACGCGCGACGTGCCGTTGGCCAGCGGCAGGTTCGGCGAATTGAACGGGCCTTCGGGAACGGCGATGTACTCGTCCGGGAAGATGGCGACGTTCTGGCCGAGCGCCAGGTCGGTGAACAGGGAGAGAGAGAGGAACGCCAGGGGGAGTTTGCGTTGGTAGGTCATGGCAAGTGCGGGCAGCAACGACACCGGTGGACCGCCGTGACGGGCTGACGGGCGATTTCTCGGTCGCCCGTCGCGCGCGACCGGCCAGCCGACCGGCGCGCAGCCGGGGCCTGGCGGCTTGCGCGCGCGGGCTCCGGGCCCCACGATGCACCCGTGACCGACGCCCGCGCGACCACTGCCCCGATCCAACGCGTCTGGATCGAATCCGGCTGCATCTCCTGCAAGCTGTGCCAGGACATCGTGCCGCAGGTCTTCCACGTCGAGGACGACCGCGACTGCGTCGTCCGCGTCGACGCGGCGAAGCACTTCACGCCGCTGCGCGAGGACATCGAGCAGGCGGCGCGCGACTGCCCGGTCGAGGTCATCAAGGTCGAGCACCGCGGCTGACGGCGGGCTGACGGTCCGCCTTCCCGGCGCGGCCGGATAGAGTACCGCGCATGGTGAAGATCGCGACCGCACTGGTAACCGCGCTGCTCGCGGGCTCGACTGCGCCCCTCGTCGCGCAGGCCCAGTTCGCCCGCGTCGGCTTCACGCCGCGCGCCGACGCCCAGGTGGCGTTCGAGCCCGTGACGGCGGCGGGCTACGCCTACGCGCCGACACCGCCCGGTGTGCCCCAGTATCTGTGGCGCCATGACGACGGCGAATGGCTGGCCGTGACGACCGCGCACGTGCCACCGCCGACCTACGGACCGCTCGCAACCTGGCCGGGCCACGGCATCCTGCTGTTCGCGAACGGTCTGTGGCTGTTCGACGGCAGCGATTGGACGTCGCTGCCCACGTCGTCGGGACCGAATGGTTTGGTCGCGATGGCGTTCGACGAAACACGCCAGCGACTGGTCGGCATCACGGCCGCGACCGGCGGCGCCGTCTGGGAGTTCGACGGCACGAACTGGCAATCGGCCGGCACCGGGCCTTCGCCACTCTTCCCGCCGTTCGAGCCCGTGGCGATGGCGTGGCTGGCGGCGACACAGGAAGTGGTCGTCGTCATGCCGGGGAGCCTGCTGCAGCTCTACGGCTGGAACGGCGCGACCTGGACACCGCGCTTCGCGGGGTTCGCGCATCCCGGCACCTCGGTCGCACCCGCCCCCGGCGGCGGCCTGCTGCTGGCCGGCGGCTTCCTGTTTCCGCTCACCTGGGACGCGCCGCGCGTCTGGAACGGCACGGCGATGGTCACGCTGCCCGTGCCCGGTCGCCCCGACGAACGGCCGTCGCCCGACCTGTGGTTCGACCCCGTGCGCCAGCGCACGGTCGTCACCGGGGTTCGGCCCGGCAACGGCAACACCATTCCACTGGCTGGTCATCACACCGACGCCAGTGCCGCTGCCGACATCGACGCCTACGACGCCGCCGCTAATCCTGTCGAGTGACTTCACGCCGACGCCGATTCCGACCGCGACC
>CAYMRG010000292.1:0-659 GCA_964392555.1 uncultured candidatus Brocadiaceae bacterium | reverse complement strand
TCACCGGGGTTCGGCCCGGCAACGGCAACACCTGGGATTGGGAGGGCACCGGTTGGCACCGCGCGGCGCATGGCGCGCGGCCGCCGTTCTCGTCGACCGAGCCATTCGTTCCCGGCATCGACCACACCTCGACGCCACCCGCCTACGACAGCTGGCGCGGGGAGCTGGTGCAGTTCGGCGGCTCGCCGTGGTACGGCGCCGTGCACGACCAGTTCTGGCGCTGGCGCGACGGCACGTGGACGCAGGCCAGCGCCGGTGCGCCGACCGCACGCACCGCGTGCGCAACGGCGTTCGACAGTTGGCGCGGCCGGTTCATCGTCTTCGGCGGCGCGTTCGTCGATGCGCCCGGCGGCGGGGTCTACATGGTCGATCAGGGCGGCACGCACGAGTGGGATGGCCAGACCTGGCACTCGCAGACCTACGTGCCCGCGGCGGCCTGGGATCTCCAGATCCACCCGTGCGGTCGCTACGACGCCGCCATGGCGTTCGATGCGCAGCGCGGCCGCACCGTGCTGTTCGGCGGCACGATCGGCACGCAGCAGGTGAGCACCGGGGTGCCTTCGGGCACGCGCAACGACACCTACGAATGGGATGGCGTCGCCTGGCAACGCATGGCGCCGACCACCGTGCCGCCGCAGAGTCCGGACCCGAGCATGGTG
>CAYMRG010000291.1:0-6814 GCA_964392555.1 uncultured candidatus Brocadiaceae bacterium | reverse complement strand
GTCCTGAGCTGGCGTGCCCGCCGCGCTACGCGCGGCGAGCACTCCAGCTCAGAACGGGCTCACGTACGACCGCACGCCGTTGCTGGTGACGAGCCCGAACGCGTTCTGGCCGTTCGGCAGGCTGAACGGCACCACCAGCGCGATCGACTGCGAGAACACCTCGAAACCGGGCGCGACGCCGGCCGGAATGTCCAACGTCACCGATTGCGTCGGCACGACGTCGATCATCGCCTGGATGACGTTGATGACGAGGATGTTCGCGAAGCAGTCGGGCGCGCCGAGGAACGTCAGGTTGACGCCGGGAGGCGGCACGCCGGCGAGGCTGTAGATGTGCGCGGCGATGTAGATGCCACTGCCCGGCGCGGCTTCGGGGATGTTGCTCGTCGTGTAGGTCACCGTCGTGCCGGCGGTGGCCGTCGAGCGCGGATCCGGCGACGCGGTCAGCGACAGCGCGTGCATGTCGGGCGCGGTCGTCACCGGCAGCGCGGTCGCGAGGTGGATCGTGCCGGGGTCCATCGAGACGCCGCCCGGCGAGAAGCCGATCAGGTGCGCCGAGCCGTAGGGGCTCGACGAGTTGCCGTCGACGTCGACCCAGACGATCGTCACGACGCCGGTCGTCAGGTCGAGCTGGAACTGCAGCGTGCTGCGGTTCTGCTGCGGGACCTGCGAGTAGCTCTCGACGTCGTCGAACGTCACCAGCGCGACCGTGTCGGTGCCGACGGTGACCTCTTCGTAGAGCACGTCGCCGCTGCCGGGTTCGGTGGTGTTGTAGTCGTGCCACGACCAGAACGCCGTGCGGCTGCTGCGCAGCAGCGTGGCCGGCGCTGGCACGTACGACTGTGCGCCGGCGTAATCGATCGGCGCGGCACCCAGGGCGACGATCGCATTGCCGCTGACGCGCAGGTCGGTCTCGGCGCCGAATGGCGACGGGAACGGCGCGCTCGGCGTGACCGTGACGTCGTCGTCGTCACCGACCGCGAGCGGCGTCGCGCCGGTCGTCGGCACGACGTAGCTGCCGCCGCCCCAGCTCGCGGTGTAACCGTTCGCGGTCGGCGTCAGCACCATCGACTGGCCGCCGAGCGCGGTCGACGCGGGACCCGCGGTGGCGAACAGCTCGTAGAACGATTCGCGGGCGATGTCGTAGCAGCCCTGGCCGTAGCTGCTGTGCGAGGCCGGCAGGCCGACGTCCTGCGCGAAGCCGCCGCCGCTCGGCGAGAAGGTCAGGCACTGGCTGGCGAGGTCGAGCTGGTTGCCGGCGAATCGCTGGTAGATCAGCTGCGTCGCCGTCGCGTTGCCGCCGACCGACAGGTCGACGCCCGGCACCTGCGCGATGCCATCGCCGGCCGAGATGCCGGTGATCGCCGGCAGGGCCGACGCCGTGGTCCCGCTGTAGGTGAACGTCACGCTGCCGTCGGCGAACAGCTGCGCCTGCAGCGTGAACACCGGGCTGGTCGTGTTGTATTGGACCGCGTCGGCCCACGTGACGACGAACTTGCCGGGGATCGTGTTGTTGAAGTAGACGCCGCCGCCGTTGCCGGGGGCGATGACGAGGTCGCGCCACAGCGGCGCGATGCGCGGCGGCGCGCCCGCGGTGCCGCGCAGGTTGTCGATCTGCTGGGTGGCGTTGGTGGCGTAGCCGGTGTCGGTCTCGCCCGAGTCGAGCCCGTTGGTCAGGAAGATCACGCCGTTCGACTGGATGTGTGCGTGCGTGTAGCCCGACGCGACGCCGCCGAGCGGGAACGTCAGGTTCATCGGCTGCAGGTCGAACAGCGCGTCGTCGGCGAAGCCGGCCGGGAAGCCGGCGCGCGGGCAGAGCACGCCGTAGTTGGTTTCGAAGCATTGGGCGCTGGCGGTCGTGGCGAGCAGCGCGGCGACGAACAGGCGCGAACAGAGTCGTTGCATGAGGTTCCCCTTTTGACGAGTGCCGCAGGGCGGCAGGTGTCCGGCCAGGATGTCGATCCTGCCGCGGGGAATCAACGCCGCTCAATGGTTCGGCTGCAGGTTTCTCGGCCGGTCGAAGCGGCCGAAGCGGCGGCTGAGCGCCGGCATCAGCAGCAGGTTCAGGAACGTCGAGGACACCAGCCCGCCGAGCAGCACGAGCGCCATCGGGCCCTCGATCTCGCGGCCCGCCTCGCTGCGGCCCAGCGCGATCGGCAGCAGGCCGAACGCGGTCACCGTCGCCGTCATCAGGATCGGCCGCGCGCGCTCGGCGGCGCCGCGCGCGCAGGTCGCGTCGTCCCAGGCGCAGCCCTCGACATCGACCAGGTGCCGATAATGGCTCAGCAGCATGATCGAATTGCGCGCCGTGATGCCGAACAGCGTCACGAACCCGACCGTCGCGCCCATCGACAGCGGCGTGTCGGTGGCCCACAGCGCGACCACGCCGCCGACCAGCGCGAACGGCAGGTTCGCCAGCAGCAGCAGCAGATTGCGCAGGTTGCCGGCCGCCGCGCCGAGCACCAGCAGCGCCGCGAGCGCGCACAGGCCGCCGTGCAGCAGCAGCTCGCCGCGCGCGCGCTCGGCCTCGGTCGCGGCGCCGGCGAACGCCAGGTAGCTGCCGGCCGGCAGATCCACGGCGGCGCCGAGGCGCGTGCGCGCCGCGGCGACGACCTCGGCGACCGGCCGCCCGTCGACGTTGCAGGTCACGGTCTGGCGGCGGCGTCCGCCTTCGTGCAGCACCACCGAGCGGTTCGCGCGCGGCTCGACGAACGCGAGGTCCGCCAGGTGCGCGAGGCCGCCGTTCTGCGACCGCAGCAGCAGTTCGCCGATCCGCTCCGGCGGGCCCGCCGTCGCCGGATCGCGACAGACGACGAGGTTCATCGTCTTCACGCCGACGAACGTCTGGCCGGCGATGCGGCCCTGCAGCGCGAACTCGACGTCGGCGAGCACTTCGGCTGCGGTGAAGCCGAGCGCCAGCAGGCGATCGCGGCGCAGGTGCACCGCATAGCCGGGCAGGCCGGGCTCGGCGGCGATCCGCACGTCGACCGCGCCCGGGATCGCGCCGAGCGCGCCCGCGACCTGGTGCGCGGCGCGGTCGAGCGCGTCGAGTTCGTCGCCGTAGATCGTCACCGCGACGTCGGTCGATTCGCCGCTCAGCGACTCGCTGATGCGGTCGCCGAGGAACGTCAGCAGCTCGGTCTGGACCGCGGGGATGCCGTCGAGCAGCTCGCGGATGTGGCGTTCGACCTCGGCCATCGCCTCGCCGGGCAGCGGCGCGAGTTCGATGTGGAACTCGCTGCGGTTCGGCCCCCAGGTGTCCTCGCCGAGCTCGGCGCGACCGATCTGCTGTTCGACGGTCGCGATCCGCGGATCGGCGAGCAGGTCGGCGGTGACGAGGTCGCCGAGGCGCTGCATCTCGGCCAGCGACGTGCCGGGCGCCGCGGTCATCTGCAGCACGAAGTGCCCTTCGCGGAACGGCGGCAGGAACTCGACGGGCAGCTTCGTCCACAGCGCCGCGCCGAGGCAGAGCAGCAGCACGAGTGCACTGCCCACCAGCCACAGGTGGCGCGACGCGATACCGAGCAGCCACGGCTGCAGCGCCGAGCGACGCGGGTCCGGCGGACGCGGCGGCCGGCGGCCGAACAGCACGAGGCACAGGGCCGGCGTCACGCCCAGCGCGACCGCCATCGACAGCAGCACCGCGACCAGGTAGGCGACGCCCAGCGGCAGGAACAGGCGACCGGTCAGCCCCGGCAACAGCAGCACCGGCACGAACGCGAGCGCGACGATCGCCGTCGCGTGCACGACGGCGCCGCGGACCTCGAGCGACGCGAGCAGTACCGTGCGCCAGGCGCGCTGGCCCGCGGGTGCGGTGGCGAGCCGGCGGACCACGTTCTCGACGTCGATGATCGCGTCGTCGACGACCTCGCCGATCGCCATCGCCAGGCCGCCGAGCGCCATCGTGTCGACGGCGAAACCGAGCCAGCTCAGCGCGAGGATCGCGCCGAGCAGCGACAGCGGGATCGCCAGCAGCGCGATCGCGGCCGAACGCACGTCGCGCAGGAACAGCACGAGCACGACCGCGACCAGGATGCCGCCGATCCACAGCGAGTGCTGCAGGTTCTGGAGCGCGGTCTCGACGAACGTCGCCGGTCGGTGCAGCCGCGGCAGCAGTTCGACCTGCGCCGCGGCCAGCGTCGGCCGCAGCTCGGCGAGCGCGGCCTCGACCGCCTGCGTCATCTCGAGCGTGTTCGTGCCGTACTGCCCGAGCATCGTCAGCAGCACGCCGGGGCGGCCCTGGATGCGGCAGTCGCCGAAGCGCGGTTCGCCGCCGACGACGATCGTCGCGACGTCGCCGAGCCGAGCCTTGCGGCCGTCCCGGCCGACGACCAGCGTCTCGGCGAGCTGTTCGCCGGTCGTCGCCTGACCCTCGCTCTGCACCAGCACGCGCTGGGTCTGCGTGTCGACGAAGCCGGCCGGGCGCAGCCCCGACGCGGCGGCCGTCGCCGCCTCGACGTCGGCGAACGTCAACCCGCGCGCGGCGAGTTCGGCGTCGCGGACTCGCACCTCGAGCCGCGGCAGCTCGCCGCCGAAGTCGTGCACGCCGGCGACGCCGGGCACGGCCTGCAGGCGCGGCACGATCGTCCATTCGGCGAGTTCGCGCAGCTCGCGTGTCGAGCGCTGTTCGGACAGCAGGCCGATCTTCAGCAGGTCCATCGTCGCCGAGGTCAGCGGCGTCGCGCGCGGCGGGTGCACGCCGGTCGGCAGGTTCTCCATCACCGTGACCAGCAGCTCGCCGACGACCTGCCGCGCACGCCACGGATCGACGTCGTCGCGGAACACGACCGTCACGACCGACAGCCCCTGGATCGACTCGGAGCGCACCGATTCGGCGCTGGCGGCGCCGAGCAGCGCCGCCTCGACGGGTCGCGTGACCAGCAGCTCGACCTGCTCGGGCGACAGCCCCGGCGCCTCGGTCTGCACGACCACCTGCGGCGGCGCGAAGTCCGGGAGCACGTCGAGCCGCGCGTGCAGCGCGTTGCGGATGCCGAGCACGAGGAACGCCGCGGCGAGCACGAGCACCAGCACGCGGTTCTGCACCGACCAGCGGACGACCTGCTTCAGCATCGCTCAGCCACCGCCCTCGGCGCTCTCCTCGCTGGCGCGTTCGCACGACAGCAGCGTCGCGGCGCCCGTGACGACCGCCTCGGCGCCGACGACGAACGCCGCGTCCGGGCTGGTCGCGAGCCAGCCGTCGGCGGTCGGCGCGATCAGCGTCAGCGGCACGCGTTGGAACGCGATCGCCTTGTCGTCGACGCCGGTCCGCAGCCACAGCCACACGCCGTCGCCGCGGCGCACGAGCGCGCGCACGGCTACGTCGCCGGCGGTCGGCGGTGCGCCGCGGCGCGGCAGGGGCGCGACCACCGGGCGCCCCGGCAGCAGCGGCGGCCGGTCGGCGCCGCCGGCGATCGCGAGCAGCAGCGCGCGGTCGGCGCCGCCGGCGTCGACCCAGGCGACGAACGTCGCGTCGACCGTGGTCTTCTCGTCGCCGAGCAGTTCGACGCGCGCGCCGGCGAACGTCGCGGCGACGTCGGCCGGGGCCGGCACGGTGATCCGCGCGAGGCAGCGCGTCGGCTCGGCGATCTGCAGCACCGTGGCACCCGCGTCGACCGCTTCGCCGAGCCGGGCGCCGAGGCCGACGACGCGGCCGGCGATCGGGGCGGGCAACGGCACCGGTGCGCCATCGTCGGTCGGCAACAGCGCGAGCGCGGCCGCGGCCGCCTCGATGCGCGCGGCGACCGCGGCGTGTTCGGCTTCGGCCTGATCGACGGCGCGCTGGCTCGCGGTGTTGCCGTCGGCGTGCAGCGCGCGCGTGCGTTCCAGCTCGCGCGCCGCGACCACCTCGGCGGCGCGCGCGGCCGCGAGGTCGCTGGCGGCCTGCGCGCGGCGGACCGCGAGGTCGGCACGTTCGGCGACCGACAGCAGCGGCTGCAGCAGCGCGATCGTCTGGCCGGCCGTGACCGCGGCGCCGAACGTCGGCAGCGGCTGCGGCCCGGGGACGAGGCGGCCGGCGAACGGCGCGCGCACGGCGGCGCTGGTCGCGGGGTCGGCGATCAGGCGCCCGGGCGCGGTCAGCGTCGGCGCCGCGGTCGCGTTCGCCAGCGGCGCCGTCGCGATGCCGAGCCGCATCACGGTCGTGCCGTCGAGCGCGACGTGGCCCGGGCCGCTGACCACGGCCGCGTGGCCGGGTTCGCCGCCTTCATCGCCGGCCGCGGGGGGCGCCGCAGCGTGCGACGGCGCATGCCACCACCAGTAGCCGGCACCGAGGCCGGCAGCGGCGCCGAGGGCCAGGGCGAAGGCGATCCGCGTCGCGGTCATGGTCGGTTCTCCGGGGTCGTCCGCTGCCAGGCGAGCAGGCCCTCGCCGATCGACTGCTGCAGCGCGGTTTCGCAATGGAGCCACGCGAGGCGCGCGGCGTGGATCTGCTCGACGAGCGCGGACCGCGCGACGATCGCTTCGCCGCGCGCCGCCAGCAGCGCCGCCGCATCGTCGGCGCCGGCCTCGCAGCGGCGGCGAACGGTCGCGACGTGCGCGACGGCCGCGGCGTCGAGTTCGCGCGCAGCGGTCAGCGCCGCCGGCTGCGCGGCGAGCTGGCGCACCGCGGCCGCGATCTCGGCCATCGCCTGGAGCTGCACGGCCTCGACGGCCTCGCCCGCCGCGGTGCGCGCGGCGGTCGCCTGCGCGATCGCCGCGTCGTTGCCGTGGAACAGCGGCAGCGTGACGCCGAAATCGAGCCGGAACTTGTGCAGGCCCTGGTCGAACTCGTAGCCGGGGCCGAGTTCGAGGTCGGGGTATTGCTCGGCTGTGGCGAGCG
>CAYMRG010000290.1:0-6846 GCA_964392555.1 uncultured candidatus Brocadiaceae bacterium | reverse complement strand
CTGCGGCCCGGCCGTCGCCGGGGCCGCCGTGACGGTGCCGGCCCCCGGCGCCTCGGCGAGCTTGCCGAAGTAGGCCGGCATCTCGACGCCGCCGATGTCCCGCATCATCTGCAGCATCGGCGGCAGGCTGCCGGCCAGGCCCTGCAGGAACCCGGCGGTCGCGCCCTTGCCGGTCGCGCCCGGGCCGCCGTCCCAGACGACCACCTTGTCGAACTTGACGTTGGCGATCGCCTTGGCCGCGGTCTCGGCCATCTGCGGCAGGTGCTCGAGCAACAACAGCTGGAACGCCTGCTGCGCGCCGCCGCAGCCTTCGACGATGCGCTGCAGACCCTCGGCCTTCTTGGCGAGGATCTCGTACTGGCCACGGGCCTCGGCCTCGAGCCGTGCGAACGTCGCCGCGGCCTCGGCCTGCGCGCGCAGGCGGACCTGCTCGGCCTGCGCCTCGGCGTCGACGATCAGCTTGGCCTTCTGCGCCTTCGCCGACGCCTCGAGCTCGGCGCGCTGCTCGCTCTCGACCTTCGCCGCCATCGCCTCGGCGGCGCGCGCCTCGGCGAGGTACTGCGCCTCGCGGACCTTGGCATCGGCCTCGCGCTTGCGTGTCTCGGCGAGTTCGTAGGCCTCGGCCTGCTTGACCTTCAGCGTCGCCTCGGCGTCGACGACCTTGGCGCGCGCGACGTTCTCGCCGGTGACCGCGGCGGCCTCGGCGTCGGCGACCCGGATGCGCATCTGGCGTTCCTGGTCCTTGACGGCGCTCTGCTGCTCGAGCTGAGCCAGGCTCTGGCCGATGCCGGTCTCCTTGGCGAGTTCGGCCAGGCGGACCAGCTTCTCGCGCTCGGCCTCCTTGGTGCCGATCTCGCGAACCTTCTCGGCGCTCGCGACCAGCACGTCCTGTTCGCGCTTGGCCTCGGCGACGCCGATCGAGCCACGCTTCTGCTGCTGGGCGACGTCGATCTCGGCCGACTGGATGGCCTCGGACGCGGCCTTGCGGCCCATCGCCTCGATGTAGCCCGACTCGTCGGTGATGTCGGTGATGTTGACGTTGATCAGCACCAGGCCGATCTTCTCGAGCTCCGGCGTCAGCGAGTTCTGCACGCTGTCGAGGAACTTGTCGCGGTTGCGGTTGATGTCCTCGATCGTCATCGAGGCGATCACCTGGCGCAGCTGGCCGAGGATGATGTCCTCCGCCTGCTTCATGATCTGCTTGCCGTCGAGGCCGAGCAGGCGGATCGCGGCGGTCTGCATGACCGCGTGTTCGGTGCCGATCGCGACCGTGAACACCGACGGCACGTTGACGCGGATGTTCTCGGCGGACAGCGCGCCGCGCAGCGGGATCTCGATCTGCATCGGGTCCAGCGACAGGAACGCGAAGTCCTGGATCAGCGGCCAGACGAACGCGCCGCCGCCGTGCAGGCAGCGCGCCGACTGCCCGGACGCGACCTTGCCGAAGATCACCAGGATCTGGTTGCTGGGGCAGCGCTTGTAGCGGCGGACGACTAGGATCACGAAGCCGAACACGATCAGCGCGCTCGCGGCGATCGCGAGCAGCAGGATCGGGTCGACGACGGGGTCGGTACGGAATGCGAGCATCGATGGATCTCCTTCGTGGGGACGCAGTGGGGAAGAGGAACGCCCGGGTTGCCGGGGCAGAGGCTTCGGCCGCTCAGACGATCGGTTCGACGACGAGCACGTCGCCGACCGTGTGTGCCGTGACGCGGATGCGCGCGCCGGTCGCGATCTCACTGTCGCCGCTGACCGCGCGGCACTCGACGATGCGACCCTGGACCTTCAGCATGACGCGGCCTTGGCCGTCGCCGGCGGCGGGCACGCGCAGGTAGACGGAGCCGGTTTCGCCGATCGCGTTGGCGAGATCGACGTTGCCCTGCGACTGCAGGCGGGCGAGGCCGCGCATCGCCTTGCCGACCAGCCACAGGGCGCCGGTGCCGGCGAGCGTCGCCGCGAGCACGACCGACAGCGGCGACCAGTCGAGTCGGTCGGTGCCGAGCCCGGTGAGGCCGAAGAAGGTCGTGAACGTCGCGATCGTCTGCAGCGAGAGCAGCTTCAGGAACGAGGTCTGGTCGTGGCCGACGTCGCCGTGGGCACCATCGCCGCCGTCCCCGCCGCCGAAGCCGGCGTGGCCATGCGCATCGCCGAGATCGCCGTCGCCGCCGGCGCCGAACGCGAGCAGCACGAACTGCAGGACCAGCAACGTGCCGCCGAACGCGGCACAGTAGAGGAAGACGGTGTTCATGGTCGCGGCTGCCCGTCCCGACGGGCCGCACGGACCGATGGTGGCCGATGCGGATTTGTTACTGTCGTTCGGTCGCGGGCGATTCCGCTTCGGCCACATGGCGTAGCGGGTTGACGCGAACGCGTTCGGCGCGCCGGTTGCTCGCCTTCGTGACCGTGAAGCGGAAACCGCCGAAGTCGACGTGGGCGCCGGCGATCGGCACGTCGCCGAGCTGCTCGGCGAGGAAGCCGGACAGCGTCTGGCTGTCCGTCTCGACGTCGGCGAGCCCGAGCCGCGCGAACACCTTGCGCGTCTCGGCCTGGCCGCGGCACAGCAGCGAGCCGTCGGCGCGGTCGAGCATCTGCGTCTCCTCGGTGTCGAGCTCGTCCTCGATCTCGCCGACGATCTCCTCGAGCACGTCCTCGAGCGTGATGATGCCGAGCGTCGAGCCGTACTCGTCGACGACGATCGCCATGTGCCGCCTGCTGCGCTGGAAGCGCCGCAGCACGTGGTTCAGCGTCGCGGTCTCGGGCACGACCAGCAGCGGCACCGCCAGCTCCTGCCAGTCGGGTTCGACGTTCTCGCGCAGCGAGAACAGCAGCTCCTTGGTCAGGATCACGCCGGTGACGGCGTCGAGCTCGCCGGTCGGCGAGTAGGGGAAGCGGCTGTGGCCGCTGCGCCGGATCAACGTCAGGTTGGCCTCGGTCGTCGCCGTCGCCGAGACGAACGCGACGCGGCTGCGCGGCACCATGACGTCGCGCGCCTTGGTCTCGCGCAGGCGGGTGACGTTCTCGATCAGCTCCGCGGTGATCGCGCCGAACGCGCCGGCGCTGTGCCCCGCGGTGGCGAGCACGCGGATCTCCTCGAGCGAGGTCGAGGCGACCGCGTCGCCCTTGGCGATCAGCCGCGAGAACTGCCGCGTCAGGAACAGCAGCGGCGTCATCGCGAACTCCATCCACGACACCAGCCCGGCCACCGGTCCGGCGAGGCGGTTGGCGTGCACGACGCCGATCGTCTTCGGCACGATCTCGGTCAGCGCCAGGACCGTGACGACGAACGCGGCGGCGAACCAGGCGGGCGAGATGTCCGGGAACGCCTGCATGAACTGGTCGGTGGCCAGCGCCGCGCCGCCCGAGTTGGCGATCGTGTTGAGCACCAGGACCGCCGAGATCGGCCGGTCCGGCTCGCGCTTGTAGCGCTTCAGGATCTGGCCGACGCGGCTGCCGGTGCGCGCCAGTGCCTCGACCCGCGCCGCGCCGACGCTGAGCAGCGTCGCTTCCGCCAGCGAGCAGACGAACGAGAACAGCAGCGAGAAGGCGACGGCGAGGACGAACAGCAGCATGGGCGGACGGCCGGGCCCACCAGGGTAGGCGACGGCGGGTCCCGGCGCACGCCCGAACGTCCGATCAGGCCGGCTGCGTCACGCCGGCGACGTTGCAGGCGAAGGTGTACTGCCCGCCGCGCACGCGCACCGTCACCTCGGCGCCCTGGCCGAGGTCGTGGTCGAGGATCAGCTCGGTGAGCGGGTCCTCGATGTTGCGCTTGATCAGGCGCCGCAGCTCGCGGGCGCCGAACTCCTCGGAGAAGCCCTGCTTGGCCAGCAGGACGCGGACGCCAGGCGACCAGGTGACGACGATGCCGCGACGCTTCAGCAGCTCCGAGACCTCGCGCAGCATGTTGCCGGCGATGCGCTGGCAGACCTTCTCGTCGAGCGGGTTGAACAGCACGACCTCGTCGATGCGGTTGACGAACTCCGGCCGGAAGAACTCGCGCAGCGCCTCGAACGTCACCGTGCGCAGGTCAACGTCCTGCAGGCTCTGGCGGCGGTGCGCGGCCGAGAAGCCCATCCGCGTGCGCACCGCGTCGATCTTCTCGATGCCGAGGTTGCTCGTCATCAGGATCAGCGCCTGGTGGAACGACACCGTGTGGCCCTTGCTGTCGGTGATGATGCCCTCGTCGAGCAGCTGCAGCAGCAGGTTGTGGACCTTGTAGTGCGCCTTCTCGACCTCGTCGAACAGCACGACGCTGTTCGGCTTCTTCTTGATCGCCTCGGTCAGGAAGCCGCCCTCGTTGTGGCCGATGTAGCCGGGCGGCGAGCCGATCAGTTTCGCGTACTCGTGCGGCAGCGCGTACTCGCTGCAGTCGACGCGGATCATCGCCGATGGGTCGTCGAACAGGTTGCGCGCGACGGCCTTGGCCAGCTCGGTCTTGCCGGTGCCGGTGCGGCCGACCAGCAGGAACGTGCCGACCGGGTGGGTCGGGCGCTTCAGGCCGACGGCGGCCTTCTTGACGGCGCGGACCAGCGAGGAGATCGCGTCGTCCTGACCGATGATCTGCTGGCGCAGGCTGCGCTCGAGGTTCGAGACGCGGCGGAACAGGCCCTGGCGCGCGCCGTCGTTGCCCGGCCGCGGCAGGAACAGGTCCTCGGGTTCGGCCTGGGCCTTGGCGGCGCCGGTGGTCGGGATGCTGACCTGGTGGATCTCGAGCGACGGGTTGACGTCGATGCAGATCTGGTAGAGCAGCTCCTCGACGATCTCGACGTCGTAGCCCTCGTCCATCCGCTTGACGGCCGCGAGGACCTCCTTGTCGAAGGTCGGCACGCAGGCGCGGACGACCCGCTGCCGGTAGTCCGACTTGTTGGCGATCGTCGCCGAGTGCAGCTCCTGCAGCAGCTCGTCGGAGCAGCAGCGGACCTTGATGAACTCGTCGATCAAGTCGAAGTACTTGATGACGAACGCTGCCCCTGGATGCTTCACGCGGTGTGCCTCGCCTGACCTTGCCTGGACTGCTTTTTCGGGCGCCGTCCCATGGTGACTTGACGAAGGGCGGCGAAATCGACGAAGTTCCTGGCGGCTGGCAGCTTCCGATCCCTTGAACCCCTCCATGCAGACCCTGGCGGTGCTGGTGCACCGCGGCCTCGTCTCGGCCGACGCCGCCCGCGCCGCGCTGCAGTCCGGCGACCCCGGTCCGTGGCTGGTGCGCGCCGGCGTCTGCTCCGCGGCGCAGTGGGACGAATGGCAGCGCACCGCCGGCGGCACGCGGCCGGTGCTGAGCCGCTACGAGGTCGGCGATCTGCTCGGCGAGGGCGGCGTCGGCCGGGTGTTCCGCGCGATCGACAAGGTCGACCGGCGTCCGGTCGCGCTGAAGGTGCTGCGCAGCGAGCTGGCCGCCGACCCGGTGCAGGCGGAGCGGTTCGTGCGCGAGGCGCGCCTGCTGCAGGACCTCGACAGCCCGCGGGTCGTCAAGGGCTACCGCGTCGCCAAGGAAGGCAGCACGATCTTCTTCGCGATGGAGCTGCTCGACGGCCGCTGCCTGCAGGACGAGCTGGCCGAGCTGGGCCGGCTCGACGAGGAGACCGCGCTGCAGATCGTCGTCGAGGTCGCCGACGGGCTCGCGGCCCTGCACGCGCGCGGCCTCGTCCATCGCGACGTCAAGCCGGGCAACGTGCTGTGGTCCGTCGATCGCGGCGCGGTGCTGATCGACCTCGGCTTCGCGCTGGCGCGCGACGACCGCAGCGGCGGCGGCAGCGGCGAGACGACGGCCGGCACGGTGCACTACATCGCCCCGGAACAGGCGCGCGGCAGCGACCGGCTCGACGTGCGCGCCGACATCTATTCGCTCGGTGCGACGCTCTACCACCTGACGACCGGCTCGCTGCCATTCGAGGGGCGGACCAGCGAGGAAGTGCTCGCCAAGCAGGTACTGGAGTCGCTGTCCGGCGAACGGATCCGCGCGCTGAACCTGTCGCCGCAGCTGCACTACTTCCTCGAGAAGATGATGGCGAAGGAGCCCGAGCTGCGCTTCCAGAGCCCGCAGCAGCTGCAGCAGGAGGTGGCGGCGTTCCTGGCGCAGCGCCGCCACGAGCACGAGCTCGAGCACCAGGCCCGCGAGCGGCCGCGGCTCGGCGACGCCCGGCGCCGCGCCGAGCGCGACCGGCGGCGGCGGCGGTGACGGGCGTGGGGCCGGCGGAACCGGCGGACTTTCCGTTCACGTTCGCGTGCCGGCGCTCGGGCAACTGCTGCGCGATCCCCGGTGGCTTCGTGCGCGTGACGCCGGACGAAGCGGCGGCGATCGCGGCGCACCTCGGCCTGACCCCGGCGGCGTTCGCCAGCCGCTACCTGCAGGCCGACGGCACCCGCCTCAAGGACGGGCTCGGCAACCGCTGCGTGTTCCTCGCCGACGGCCGGCCCGCCGGCTGCGGCGTCTACGCGGTCCGGCCGGCGAAGTGTCGCGAATGGCCCTACTGGCCGGAGATCCTGCGCGATGCCGACCTGCGGCAGCTCGTCCGCCGGACCTGCCCGGGCCTGACCTGGCACGACGCGCCGTGATCGCCGACGACGACGAGGCGCTGGTCGAGCGCTGCCGGCAGGCGGCACGCGCGCTTCAGCGCGACCTGCGCGGCGCCGATCGGGCCGCCGCACGCGCCGCGGCGGTGCGGTTGGCGCAGGCGCCGCGCTTCGCCGCGGTCGACCTCGCGGAGCTGATCGACGGCCGCGTCGAGGTGGCGCGCGGCGAGGCGCTCGACGCGATCGCGCGCGAACACGGCGACCGCGACTGGGCCGCGCTGGTGGCGCGCGCGCTGCCGGTGCTGCGTGCCGTGCCGATGCACTGCCGCGGCA
>CAYMRG010000289.1:2890-6863 GCA_964392555.1 uncultured candidatus Brocadiaceae bacterium | reverse complement strand
CAGGACCGAGTAGCCGAGCCACGGCACCACGCCGAGCGCCTGCAGTCGGGCGTAGGTGGCCGCTTCGCCGACCAGGGCTGCAGGCTGGCCGAACGCGTGCAGCCAGGTGGCGGCGGGCACCAGCACCGCCATCGTCGGCACCGCCAGCAGGCCGGCGAGCAGCAGGCCGCGGCCCAACAGCCGGGGAATCGCCGCGTGGTCGCCGGCGCCGACCGCCTGCGCCAGCAGTGGGTCGACCGCGGTCACCGCGCCGATACCGAACATCTGCGCCGCCCACGCCAGCGTGTTGCCGAGCGCCATCGCCGGCAGCGAGTCCGGGGCGTGCCGGCCGAGCATCGCGACGTCGACCAGGTTCATCGCGGTCATGCCGAACTGCACCAGCACGATCGGTCCACCGAGCCGCGCGAGCGCTGCCAGTTCTTCGCGGCGCGTGCGCGTCACGGTCTGGCTCGGATGCGGGAGGGACTCGTCCACGGCGGCGCGGAACTCTGCTGTCCGTCGACTGCCGAAGCAAGCCGCCAAGGCGTGTGGACAACTTCGTGGAGAGTCCGCACGGAAGCGTTGGCAGCGGCGGTTGCGGTGTGGATGGTCGGTGGAAAGTCGACGGCTCTCCACAGCCATCCACAGGCTGTTGAGAACTCTCCCGACGGCGATTCCGTGGGCGATGCTACCCGCGCGTTCGTAGTTTGTTAGTGTTCAACCATGGACCGCCGCATCCTGCACCTCGACATCGATGCCTTCCTGGCCTCGGTCGAACAGATCCGCGACCCTGCGCTGCGCGGCCTGCCGGTCGCGGTCGGCGCCGGCGTCGTCGCCTCACGGTCCTACGAGGCCAAGGCGCGCGGCGTCGAGACGGCGATGCCGCTGCACGAGGCGCGGCGGCGCTGCCCGGAGCTGGTCGTCCGCGACGGCGACGCGCGCCTCGCCGATCGCTACCGGCAACGGGTGGCCGAGGTCCTGCGGCGATTCTCCCCGGTCGTCGAAGTCTGCTCGCTGGACGACTTCTACGCCGACCTGACGGGGGTGCCGCTGCGCGTCGAACAGGCGCTCGCCGGCACGACGACGATCGATGCCGAGCGATCGCTGGTCGCGCTGTGTCGCGAGGTGCGGAACCAGGTCCGCGCCGAGACCGGCCTGTCGGTCTCGCAAGGCGTCGGCGCGACGCGGACGGTCGCGCGGCTCGCGACCACCAAGGCGAAGCCCGGTGGCATCTGCGAGGTCGCGCAGGGCCACGAACGCGAGTTCCTCGCCGACTTCCCGATCGAACGGCTGCCCGGCATCGGCCACAAGACCGCCGATCTGCTGCAGCAGGTCGGCGTCGCGTCGCTCCGCGACCTGTGGCAGGTCGACGTCGAGCTGCTACGGCAGAGCTTCGGCGCCCGTGGCGAGGAGATCTGGCGACGCAGCCGCGGGCTCGACGACACGCCCGTGCAGGCGACGCCGACGCTGCGTTCGATCTCGCGCGAGACCTCGTTCGAGCCGCGCTGCGACGAACCGTCGCAGCAGATCGGCTTCCTGCGCGCGATGCTCGCCTACCTGCTCGACCGCGCGGCGACCGAGCTGCGGCGGTTGCGCCTGCATGCGCGCACCGTGCAGGTGCGCGTGCGCCACATCGATGGCGTGCAGGACGAACGGTCGCGCACCCTGGCCGACGCGTGCGACCGCACCGACGTGCTGCTGCGCCTGGCGCACGAACTGCTCGACGAACTGCTGACGCGGCGGGTGCTGGTGCGGCTGGTCGGCGTCACGCTGACGTCGCTGGTTACGGTCCGCGCGGTGCAGGGTCGCCTGTTCGGCGGCGACGACGCGGCGCGGCAGAAGCTGTTCGCGGCGGTCGACGCGGTGCGACAACGCCATGGCTTCGGCGCGCTGGTGCTCGGCGGCGCGTCGCCGCTGCTCGGCCAGCTGCCGCACGGCGTGCACGGCTTCCGGCTGCGCACGCCGTCGCTGACGAAGTGAACGCGCGGCGACGGGAGCGCGGGAGCCGGCGTCAGTTGTGGTGGGCGCGTTCGGGCGCGGCGGGAGCGACCTGGTCGTCCGCAGCCGGCACCCCGTTCGCGATCGGCGGCACGCCGGCCAGCGCCAGCACGCGCTCCACCAGCCGCACGCGCTCCTGCATCGACAGCGACTCGACCGGGATGTAGGGCACGTCGAACATCTCGAGCAGCAGCTTGACCATGCCGTCGATCCGCACGACCTCTTCCCATTCGAGTCCGGCGCGCACGCCGTCGGCGACCACCAGTTCGCGGTGCGGCCGCAGGAAGAACACCAACCCCTCGCGCACCCAGTGCATGTACTCGGCGAGCCGGCGGTCGCGGAAGATCTCGCCGAGGATCGTCGAGTGGTGCGCCGCGTAGGCGAGGTTGCAGAAGGCGCGGTCGCTGACGAACGGTCCGGCGACCTTGTGTTCGGCCTCGATCTGGCGGCGGAAGACCTCGCGCTGGTAGCGGTTGACCAGATCGATGTCGGTGCGCAGCGTGTCGAGTCGCGCTTCCATCTCGGCCAGGACGCCGCGCGCGACCTCGGCGATCATCGGCACGCCGTAGCGGTCGCGAACCCACCGCGCGAGCGTCGTCTTGCCGGTCGCATGGGCGCCGACCAAGTAGATGCGGTTGGCGGAGGGGGCGGGTTGCGAGCGCGGGCGCATGGCCAAGAACGCTACCACGCGCCGACCGACCGGCAAGTTTGCCGATGCGGTTCGCCGTCGGTCAGCGGGTGGGTTCCTCGGGAGCGTCGCGATCGGCCGCGGCGCGCAGGACGAGCCGTGCCCGCGCCGACACCGACGGTTCGGCGAACGCGCGCTCCAGCAACGGCTGGCCCGCGCCGAGCGTCTGCACCAGCAGGTCGGCCAGCAGTCCGGGCGGGGCCGACAGCGGCAGGGGCAAGGGTTCCCTGAGGCGACGCGAGGTCGCCGCGTGCAGCGCGCGCGCCAGCTCGTCGGCTTCGTCGCCGGCCGCGTCGATCTCGAGGAACGGCTCGCAGACCACCTGGCGGTAGGGACGATCGCTCGGCAACTCGCGGATGCGCACCCGCGCCAGGCCGAGGACCCAGAGCTGGAAGCGCCCGTCGGGCAGCGCTTCGTGGCGCATGATCTCGCCGAGCCCCGCGACCGGCAGGACCGCCGGGGCGTGCTCCGGCGTCTCGTGCTCGCCCTGCAACTGGGTGCCGATCACCAGCCGACCCGGGCCATCGAGCAGGTCGCGGACCATCTGCCGGTAACGCGGTTCGAAGACGTGCAGCGGCAGCACCTGGTGCGGAAACAGGAACGCACCGGGCAGCGGGAAGATCGGAACCGGAGTCGTCGGCAGGTGCACGCTCACGCTTGGGCCCTAGGTTACCACGGCGCAAGGTGCGCAGGGCCGCCTGTTGCCTCGCGGCCGCCGATGGGGTGCAGTGACACGTATGCCGAAGTTCCTCCTGATCCTGCGCGGTGACCCCGATGCTTGGCGCCACCAGCCACCCGAGCAGATCCAGCAATTGATCAGCCGGTTCGAAGGCTGGGCGGGCCGACTGATGGGCGAGAGCCGCTTCCTCGACGGCAAGAAGCTCGCGGACGGCGAAGGCCGTGTGCTGCTGCGCGAAGGGGCCACGGTGCGCGTCACCGACGGCCCGTTCGGCGAGACCAAAGACCTGGTCGGCGGCTTCCACCTGCTCGAGGCCGACAGCTACGAACACGCCGTCGAACTGTGCCGCGACCATCCCGAGCTGTCGATCGACGGCAGCGTCGAGATCCGCCGCCTCGATCCGATGGGCTGAGGCGAGTCGCGCCCGCCGGCGCCCACAGGGCGCCACGCGAGTCCGCCGCGGGGCTGGCTGCGCCATTCGCCCGCGTAGCATCCCCGCGTAGCGGACTCGCCCAGCAATCGAGGGATCGGTCGCGCCCCTGCGGGGCGCGCCCGCCGGCGCCCACAGGGCGCCCGCGAGTCCGCCGCGGGGCTGGCTGCGCCATTCGCCCGCGTAGCATCCCCGCGTA
>CAYMRG010000289.1:0-2790 GCA_964392555.1 uncultured candidatus Brocadiaceae bacterium | reverse complement strand
GCGGACTCGCCCAGCAATCGAGTGATCGGTCGCGCCCCTGCGGGGCGCGCCCGATCACGGCTGGTAGATCTCGCCGGTCGTCAGGCCGCCGCCGACGACCATCACCGTGCCGTCGGGCAGGTTCACCGTCACCGGGAAGGTGCGCGGCGCGCTCATCGATCCAGTGGGCGCCAGCGCGTTCGGGCCCTGGCTGAAGCGGTCGGCGGTGGCCGAAGCCGCGATGTCGAACGTCGAGGTCGACGCATCGATCGTCGCGCGGAAGCCGCCGGCGATCACGGCGCCGCCGTTCGGCAGCGGGGCGATCGCGGCGCCGGCGCGGCCTTCCTGCATGCCGTTGACGGTCGTGAACGTGCCGAAGCCGAGGAAGCTCGGCGCGTAGAGCTGGCAGTCGGTGCGGGTGCCGATGATCAGATCCTGGATCTGGCCGGTCTGCAGGAACACCGTCAGGTCGAGCGTCATGCCGCCGCACAGCAGCACCTTGCCGTCGCTGAGCCCCGCCGCCGTGTGCAGGAAGCGCGACCCGGTGAAGAACGCCGGCAGGCCGAAGCTGTTGGTCGCTGGGTTGAAGCGGTAGGCGGTGTTGGACACCGTCGGGATGTTGACGATCGGCAGCAGCGAGATGCCGCCGGCGATCAACACCTGGCCCGAGGTCAGCGTCGTCGAGGTGTGCAGCGCGCGCGCCTCGAGCATGTTCGGGCCCGCGGTGAAGGTGTTGGTCGTCGGATCGAAGACCTCGGTCGTCACCTGGATGCCGGTCAGCAGCGTCAGCGGGTTCGTCAGGTCGAACGCCGCGAGGCCGCCGGTGACGAGCACCTTGCCGTTGCCCATCAGCGACGCGCCGTGGCCGGCGCGCGGCGCGCTCATGGTCAGCGTCGTCGTCGTCTGCGTCGTCGGGTCGTAGACCGCAGCGGCGGTGGACGGCTGCCCGGTGGCGAGGTCGAGTCCACCGGTGAACAGCACGCGCCCGTCGGCGAGGCCGGTGGTCTGCGCCAGCAGGCCGACGCCGAACGTCACGCCGGCCGCTTCCCATTCCTCGGTGCGCGACTTGTAGAGCTGCGCGGCCGGACCGGAGCCGCCGACGAAGAGGATCTGCCCGTCGACGGCCACCGCCGTGCCGCCGCCAACGATCGGCAGCGTCGGCTGGTTGAGCGGCGCCGCCCACGTGCCGACGGCCTGCGGCGTCAGCCGCACGAGGTTCGACACGCGCCACGGGCCGTTGCCGGCGACCGCCTGCAGCGACACGGTCAACGCGGCGAGCGACGGGTCGTTGGGCACCGGCAGGATCGCGGTCGCGGCGCCGGTGCCGTTGGTCATGCCGTAGAAGGTCGGGAACGAGAACGAGAAGCCCGCCCAGGTGTCGGTGATGTCGAGCGTGATACCGAGGGCCGGAATCGGCGTCGACTGTTCGATCAGGTCGAGCAGAACGACGTAGGGTTCGTTCGGCTGGCCGCTGACCGGGAACGTGGCGAGCTGGCCGAGGCCGCCGCCCGTCTTGTCGAGGCTGAGGTTCTGGGCCGAGAGCGGGGCGAGGGTGACGGCGAGCGCAAGAAGCGCCAGCGCCGACGGAAGGTGGAAAGCGGACTTCATGGTGGTCGGGGGTGACTTGGCCGCGCGCCGGCCGCGGGGACGGCCGACGCGAAAATCCCGCGCAGCCAGGATCCCGCGCAGCTCCCGCGCAACCGCGGGGTGCGGTCAGAAGGTGGTCAGGGTGTTCGCGTTGGTCAGGTAGAGGCGGAAGAAGTCACCGGCCAGCGATTGCAACCCGTAGGTGCCGATCGCCGCCGTCGCCGGCACCGCCAACGGGTAGACGACCTGCGAACTCGCGTTCGCCAGGCCGAGGTAGAGGGGCACGAAGTTCGGATCGACGCGCACGAAGCCGAGCGGCGGCAGCGAGATCGGCGGGATCACGGCGGGCGAGATGACGACCAGCGCGAGATCGCCGGGCTTCGGCGTCGCGACGGTCACGGTCGTCGTGCTGCCGAGGGCGACGGTGGTCGGGACGACCTCCTGCAGCGGGGCGCGTTGGAACGCCGCGCCGCGAACCTGGACGTTGCTGGCGCCGATCAGTTCGTCGTAGGCGTCGAACGACTCGCCTGGATCCGTCGCGTCGCCATCGCCGTTGAGATCCTTGAGCGCGGTGACACGGTCATGGGTCTTCGCGTCGAGGACCAGGATCCAGCCGTCGTCGCGCACGACGATGTCCCACCAGGTCGAGCCACCCGTCGCGGTCGTGGTGTAGAAGACCTGGTCCTCGGTGCCGGCGTCGATCATGCCGTTGCCGTCGAGGTCGCGACCGCGCCAGATCGTGTAGTTCGCGCTGTGGTCGGTGACGTAGAAGTTGCCGACCGTGTCGACCGCGAGGCTCCAGTAGAACGGTGAACTCGCGGCGGTCGGCGTCCAGTAGAGGGACTGTTCACCGGGATCGTTGCAGTTGCCGTTGCCGTTGAGGTCGGCGAGCCGGTAGACGCCCTTCACCACCGAGCCGGAGCTGGCGACGTCGGTGTAGTAGACGTTGAAATCGGGACCGACGATCACCTTGGTCGGGATCGAATTGCCGACCGCGCCGCTGCCGCCGGGGATCGTGCAGTAGTCGTAGGCCTCGCCGACGTCGTTCGCGTCGCCGTCGCCGTTGAGGTCCTGCAGCACGAGGATCTGGTCGATGCCCGACGTGCCGGCGTTGGAGTTGGCGACGAACAGGCGGCCGAGGTAGTCGACCGTGATGCCCTGCGCGGACGCCATCGTGATGCCGCTCGCGTTGGTCGCGCTGTCGAAGAACACGTTGAACTCGCC
>CAYMRG010000288.1:0-6889 GCA_964392555.1 uncultured candidatus Brocadiaceae bacterium | reverse complement strand
CGGCCTCGATCACGTCGCCGAGCCGCTGTTCGGCTACCGCAAGCACGGCCCGACGATGCTCGCGGCCAGCAACGCGCGCGCGCTCGAGCTGTTCGCGACGATCGTCGCGCACCACCCGTCGCTCTATCCGGCGTGGCGCGTGCGCCTGGCCCGGCGCCTGCTGCGCGCCGGCGAACGCCCGGGCTGGTGGCTGCGCAGCCGGATGCTCGCGACGCTGCTGCTCGACCGGCGGCTCGGCCTGTTCGTGCGCCAGCTGCGCGCCGCGCGGTAGCAGGCAGCCCGCTGCGCGCTACCAGGCGCCGATCGCGAGCGCGAGCGCGTTCGCGGCGGCGACCGCGGTGATCGCGCCACCGGCCGACAGCTCGAATGCCACGACCTGGTGGCGGAACGTCTGGCCGAGCAGCGCCGCTTGCGCCGGAATCGCCAGCGACAGGTCGACGACACCGGCGGTCGGCAGCGCGAGCGTCAGCAGATCCGGCGACACGTGCAGCGTGCAGCCGGGCAGGCCCTGCGGCAGCACCGTCGCGAGCGGCACGGACACGGGCTGCAGGCCGAGCACGTGGACCGCGAGCGACGTGGTGGTGAAGCCGGTCGTGTGCGACGCGTAGGCGCCGCCGAGCCAGGCACGCGCGCGCAGCTCGGTGGCCAGCGGGCCGGCGGTGCCGTTGCAGCCCGAACCGACCAACGACGCAGTCGCCGGGCAGCCGGCCGCGTAGTTGGCGAAGCCGGGGCTGGCGACGCCCTGGATGTCGTCGAACCAGCCGTAGACCGGGATGTCACCGCGATCGTCGACCGCCAGCTCGAACACGGTCCGCTGCTGCCCAGCCAGGGCCGGTGCGGTCCACGTCGTGCCGTCCCAGCGCGACGGGGCCGCGATCGGGTTGCCGAAGACGTCGTATTCGTCGTGGGCGACCAGCACGTCGCCGTTCGGCAGCACCTCGAGGTCGTAGACGCTGGCCAGGGGGGCACCGGGCACCGCCGACCACGAACTGCCGTTCCAGCGGGCGAGCCCTTCGTTGCCGAACACCCCGTAGCCGCCGACCAGCAGGTCACCGCCGGGCAGTGTCACCATCGCCTGGACGAAGCAAGGTGGGTTGCCGCCCAAGCCGCCCAGCGGCGACCACGACGTGCCATCCCACTGCCATACCAGCGTGCCGACCCCGTCGGCGCCACCGACGACCAGGTTGCCGTTGGCGAGGTGGGTGATGACGTAGGGCGCGAACGTGCTCTGCGCTGGGAACGGAAAGACGCCGAGAGCCTGCCACTGCGCACCGTTCCACTGCTCGACCACCAGCGGAGAGCCCGAGGCGACGACCGGCGAACCGTCACCGGTTTCGCCGAGCGCGAAGCAGAAGCTCCCCTGCAGGCTGCCCATCGCGTGCCATTGGCCGTCCCAGCGCGCAACCAGATTGGCGGGCACGCCACCGGCGTGGGTGAAGGTGCCGGCCACGACGATCTGCCCATCGTTCGTCGCGAGCACGTCCTGCACGGGGCCATCGACGCCGCTGCCGAGCGGCGACCAGGCGCCGTTGGCGAAGAGGGCGACGCCGGGGGCGGGAGTCCCGCCGATCTGGCGGAAGTAGCCGCCGACCACGGTCTGATCGCCCACCGTCTCGATGTCCGTGATCATGCCGTCGAGTCCCGGCGCCGCGGCCGACCAGATGCCGTTGGTCAGCCGTTGCACCATGGCGATCCCGACCGAGCGCCGTGCCTGGGTGACGAGCAGGTCGCCCGGGCCGATCTCGAGCAGGGTCGTCGGCAGGTCGAGCAGGTCGAGAGCCCCGCCGGCTGCGTACGGAACGAGCGAGGCCCCGTTCCATAGCAGCACCTCGCCGAGCGCCGAGAAGTCGTCGATGGCGCCGACCAGCAGGGCGCCGCCGGTCACTTCGGCGAGGCAGTAGAACGGCTTGGTGCTGCCCGTGACCATCGCCGTCCATGCCGCGCCGTTCCAGCGCCACAGGTTGTGGCCGGCCAACGGGTCCATCGTGCCGATCACCACGTCGCCGTTGGCGAGCACCAGGAGGCAGCGAAGGACCACCGGCGTGGTGGAGCCGCCTGGCGCGCTCCACGTGCTGCCATTCCACGCGGCGAGGCCGGCGGCGGGGCTTCCGCCGGCGGTGGTGAACCAGCCGCCGGCCAGCAGGTCGCCATTCGGGCGACCGGCGAGGTGGGTGACGGCGTGCGGGTAGGGAAATGGGATCGGCGGGACCTGCGGCGGGAAGACCGGCGTGCCCGTGATACCGGCACCGAGCGCATGCCAGACGGCGCCATCCCAGCGCGCGATGTCGCTGCACGGCACCGCGCCGGCGAAGGCGAACGCGCCGCCGACCGCGAGGTCGCCGTTGGCCAGCACCGCGAGCGCCAGGACGGGCCCGTTGGTGCCGCCGCCGACCGGTAGCCAGGCGCTGCCGTTCCAGCGCGCCAGGTGCAATACCGTCGTCGTCCCGGAGGACGTGAACTCGCCGCCGGCGACGAGGTCGCCGTTCGGCAGCACGGCCAGAGCGAGCACCTCCGCGTCGAAACCGGCGCCGAGCGGCGCCCACGTGCGCGCGACCGGGTCGTAGAGGGCGACGTTCGCGCAGGCGCTCGCGCCGGCGAACGCGAAATCGCCGCCACAGACGACCTGCTGTGGCAGCGGGCCCGAACCGTCGGGGTCCCAGCGCACAGCGCTGAAGACGCTGCCCTCCGGTGCCGGGGCCTGGCTCAGCGAGGTCCACGTTCCCGGCACCGGGCACTGCGCGACCACCGCGCCGGCGGCGCAGGTGAGGGCGAGCAGGGCGGGGGGAACACGAAGCGGTAGCGGGCGCATGCGGGGCTCTGCTCGGGACTCGGAGGGGGCGGGGCTTCGCGCCGCGCAAGCAGTGTACCGCCGATGTCGCCGAGGGGCGGGCGGAGCCCGAGCCCCGGCCTGTTCCCGTGGCGGAACGACTGCAGTGGCCGCGTCCGGCTCAGCGCATCGCGCGGCGCGCGACGAACAGGCTGTCGACGTAACGGTGGTCGACCCAGTGCGGATCGGCCTTGATCATCTCTTCGACGACGCGGCGCGGCCCTTCGTGCACGGCGTGCACGACATCGTGCATGGCGAGGTAGCCGCCGGCGCGCACCTTGGGCGCCCAATCGCGGAAGTCGCGGGCGACGCCGTCGAAGCTGTGGTCGCCGTCGAGGAACAGCAGGTCGATCGGTTCGCGGAAGGTCGCGGCGAAGTGGTGGCTGAAGCCCGCCTGCACCTCGACGAGGTCGCGGACCCCCGCATCGGCCAGGTTGGCCTCGAACGCAGAGCGCAGCGGTCCGTCGACGCGGCTCTGGCGCGCGGCATACTCGTCGCGGCTCTCCTTGTCGCCGGACGCATCGAACGGATCGATGCAGACCAGCCGTGCGCGGCGCTTGCTGCGCAGGCCGCTGGCGAGGCAGATCGAGCTCTTGCCCTGCCAGCTGCCGATCTCGACGGCGAGGGCGCGTTCGTCGGGCAGCGCGCGCGCGAGCTCGTGCAGCGCGATCGCCTCGTCGACCGTCAGCCAGCCGTCGACCGACGCATACGGCAGGATCCGCGCGTAGCGGAGGCCGCGCAGCAGCACCTTGGCGCGGGTGCCGATCCGCCAGGGGCGCTTGGCCTTCTTGGTCTGCATCGGCGTTCCTATCGGCAGTTGCCGCACGGTGGTTGAGCGGCGCGCGCTCGGGGCAGGCTCAGGCGCGGAAGCCGCTGGCGGTCGCGAGGCCGTCGCCGACGCGGCGGAGGCGCCCGCGCAGTTCGAAGTACCACAGCGTCGCCGCGAACGCGCCGCCGCCGGCGAGCAGTTGCAGCGCGGTGCCAGCCGTGCCGGCGACGAACCACCCCGGCAGCGCCGCGGCGCCGGCCGTCGCCGCGGCGACCAGGGCCGGGTGCAGCGGCGACCACGCCTGGGCGGCCGGGTGCTCGCCGGCATGCGCCAGCATCTGGCGATGGCCGACCAACGCGTAGCCGCCGGCCGCGAGCGCCGCGGCCGCCGCGGCGAGTGTGCCGAACAGGGCCGGCGCGGCCTCGTCGGCGAACGGCGCCAGCGCGGCCAGCAGCAGCAGCTGCGCGACCGCCGGCCAGCCGAGCCCGTGCGCGTAGGCGCGATCGCGGCCGGCGGCGAGCAGTGCATGGCTCTGCTGCCAGCCGAGGTGCGCACAGCATCCCGCGGCCAGCAGCAGCACCAGGATCGGCGCGGCGGCGGCGAAGCCGGCGCCGCTCAGCGCGCACAGCTGCGGCGCCAGCACGGCGCCACCGGCGAGCATCGGCAGCGTCGCGAGCTGCGTCGCGCGCACGGCGGTGCCAAGCGTGCGGCGCGCGTCGCCGTCGTTCGCCGCGTGCAGCAGGTGCGGCAGCAGGAGCCGCGCGAGCTGCGCCGAGGGCATCAGCGCCGCACCGGCGAACCGCACGCCGACCGCGTAGAAGCCGGCCGCGCCGCTGCCGCAGCACTGCGCCACCAGCCAGACGTCGCCGGCGGCGAGCGCTTCGTAGGCGGTCTGCGCCAGCGCGACCGCGCGGTGGTGGCGGGGCCGGTCGCAGTTGGCGAGCGCCGCCGCGTCGTCGCCGCGCGGCAGCGCGCGCAGCATCGCCCAGGCCCCGCTGGCGTAGAGGCAGCGGCTCGCCAGGGCGATCGCGGCGAGCACGCGGAGGTCGAGTCCGTCGGTGCTGCGCCACCAGACGACGCCCAGCAGGTGCAGCAGGCTCGCCAGCGTCTCGAGGCGCACCTCGCGGCGTGCGCTGCCCGCGGCGTCGGCGAGGTTGCGCAGGTCGAAGGCCGCCGGCACGACCTGCAGGATGCACAGCGCCCAGAACAGCGGCCGATCGCTCCACACGAACGCCGCGGCCGCGGCCAGCGCGCCGAGCAGCAGGCCGTTGGCGAGGCGTGCGCGGACCGCGCGGCGGACGAACGCGCCGGCAGCGGCGGGCTGCCGGACGATCGCGCGCGCGGCGAGGTTGCGGATGCCGGCGCCGGCCAGGACGCCGAGCATCGCGCCGGCCGCGAGGCCCTGGGCGTAGCCGCCGAGCCCGTCGGCGCCGAGCGCGCGGCCGATCAGCACGAACGCGACGAGCTGCATCGCGCGCTGGGCGACGAGCCCGGCGCCGAGGCTCAGCAGGGTCCTGCGCACGGAGTGTCGCACGCCCATGTCATCGGCAGTTCGGCCCCGATCACCCAAGGCCCCGATCACCCAAGCCAGGCCCGGCAGCCGCGCCAGCGCGTCAGGAGCCGCGCCCGGCGGCGTCGAGCGGCCAGGCCGGGCCGGCGCGGTAGCGCAGCAGCGTGCCCGACGGCGTCCGCTCGGTCAGCCGTTCCTCGATCGTCTGGACCACGCCGAGCACGCCGTTGTGGTCGGGATGCGTCGGCGAACACCACAGGTGCTCGTGGCCGAGCAGGTGGCTGAGGAAGCGTTCGCGCAGCAGCCGGTTGTCCATCGCCAGCGCCGTCGGCAGCGCCTGGGCGAGGCCCGCGGTCGGCGCCATCGTGGTGACGCCGCCCAGGCCGTAGCGCGCCCGGCCGGTGTGCACGACCGGTGTGCCGGCGAGCAGCGCGACGACCGCCAGCGGGTGGTTGACCGTCACGGTCGCGACCGCGGTCGCGGCGACGGCGGCCGCGGCGGCCGCCGGCACGACGTAGAGCGGCGCATCGCAGCGCAGTTCGGCAAGGGCCCGGTCGGGGCGTCCGGCCGGCGGCGTGACGACGACCAGCGACAGGTCGCGGTCGACGCGCCGGGCGGCCTGCGCCGCGGCGACGACCAGCTGCGCGTGGCTCGGCGCGGCGGCGGCATCGAGCCGCAGCCGTTCGTCGGCCGCATCCTGCAGCAGCACCGCCACGAACGGCACGCCCGGCAGGTCGGCCGGTTGCGGCACGGTCGGCGGCGGGCCGCCCTGCGCCCGACGCCAGGCGTCGATCGCCGGGCCGGCGCCGGCGAAGTCGCCGCGGCGCAGCGCGGCGAACAGGTCGCCGAACCGGCGCAGCAGGCTCGGCGCCAGCACGTCGCGGCGCGTCAGCGCCGCCGGACCCGTCTGACCGATCGCGTTGGCGAGGCATGCCTGCAGCAGCGACGGTTCGTTGGGCGTCAGCCGGTAGTCGCCGGCCGAGCGCCGCATCGCCGCGGCATCGCCGTCGATGCCGCACTCGTCGAACTGCAGCGTGTGCGGCAGCAGCCCGGCGCCGGTCCACAGCACGCGCGTGCCGGTCTCGCGGGCAACGAAGTGCACGAGCCGCGCTTCGGCCGAGCGCCGCTGATGCAGCAGCACCAGGTCGGGCCGGTCGTCCTCGAACCAGCGCAGCAGCCGCGGCAGCAGCCGGGCGAGGCGGTCGCGCACCCGCGCCACCGTTCGCCGGTGCCGCGCGCTGCCCGCGACCAGGCCGCGCCGTGCGCCCTCCGCGAGCGCGAACTCGTCGAGCGGCGCGCGCATCGGGTCGGCGGGACCGGTCGCGAGGCAGCGCGTGGCCGGCTCCTGCCGCCGCCAGAACGTGCCCTCGATGCGGTCGAGGCACAGCACCGTCACGGCATGCCCGCGCCGACGCAGTTCGCGGGCCAGCCGCTCGTGCAGGTGGAAGCGCTCGATGGCGGGTGCCGCGAAGGCGATGTGGCCCATCCCTGGGGTTGGATCGGTCGCCCGGGCGGGGTGACTTGACCGGGGATGAGTCCGGTATCCTGGGTGCCCGATGGTCGGTGTCCGGCGCCCCGGAAACGAACTCGCCCCGGGTCGCGCATCACGCCGGCGGCGATTCCTGGCTAGACTCACGGCCCCCGGGCGTCGCCACTTCCGGGCTCGACGAGACCGCGCATGCTTCGCACCCACACAGCTCTCGCCCTCACCGCCGTCGTCGCCACGCTCGCCAATGCCGCGGCGCAAGCAGCACCGACCGGCTTCGTCGTCGACGCACCGGTC